>CACYCU010000019.1 GCA_902772945.1 uncultured bacterium
GAAAGATAGGGGTAAATATAATGAATGTTTTTTCACCGGTAAAAATAGCAGGTGTTGGGTATTGTGTACCTGAAACTGTTATTACAAATGATGATTTAACAAAGTTATACGAAACCTCTGATGAATGGATATACAGCCGTACAGGGATAAAAGAAAGAAGAGTTGTATCAGGCAACGAAACAGCTATTGATTTAGGGTTAACAGCTGCAAAAAATGCCATAAATCATGCAGGTATAAATATAGAAGATATTGATTGTATTATTGGTGCAGCTTCTGCTCCGCCTCAACTATACCCTACTTTATCCGCTACTATTGGTGCTAAACTCGGAGTTAAAAATCATATTCCTGCTTTTGATATGACTGCTGCATGCACCGGTTTGATTTATGCTATGCAAATTGCAAGAGGATTTATTCACGCTGATATTTATAAGAATATTTTGATTGTTGCTGCAGATAATAATTCTAAAATCACTGATTGGACTGACAGAGGAACATCTATTCTTTTTGGTGACGGAGCAGGAGCAATGGTTATGACTAAATCAGATGACGGAATTGATGATATTTTATCAATTAAAATTAGCGCAGACGGTTCAATCGGTAATTTAATAAAAACGGGTGTACCGTCACAATGTTGTCCGCTCGTTGAACAAGCTGACGAGGTTGCATCGGGTAAAATTATTATGAACGGGAAAGATGTCTACAAATTCGCGGTTACTACCGTTCCTAAATATGTTGAAGAATGTATTGAAATGTCAGGTTTAACCGCAGAACAAATAGATTATTTAATTCCTCATCAAGCTAATCAAAGAATTATTGAATCAATACAAAAAAGATTAAATTATAGTGATGATAAAGTAATATCTAATATTAAATATTACGGTAACACATCTGCCGCATCCATTCCTATTGCACTTGTTGAAGGGGTGGAAAAAGGTAAAATTAAATTAAATTCTACTGCGGTACTTTGCGGTTTCGGTGCAGGTATGACATGGGGCGGTGCTGTTATTCGCCTAAGAGAAGGTATTTGTTAGAAGTAAATTTTTTCAATAAAAAAAAGACTGTTATTATAAACAGTCTTTTTATATGCTTTATTTTATATCCTATCTTATTTGAACAGGCATTATAAGATATATAAAATCTTCTTCATTATCAGGTTTTATAACTGTTGCAGAAAGATTTGTATTCATACAAATAATCATATTTTCCGCTTCGATATTCTTGAAACATTCCAGTAAATATCTGTAATTGAATGCAATAAGAATATCTTCCCCACAGTATAATATATCAATCTCATCTTCTGAATTACCAGCTTCAGGAGTATCTGCCATTAAACTAAGGCTGTTATTTGTAAAACTTAATTTTACACTGTTCTTCTTTTCATCAACCATAGTTGATACTCTCTCTAAAGCAGATATTATTTTTTGTACGTTTACTTTTGCTTCTTTTGGAAAACTTTGAGGTATCAACTGATTATATTGAGGATACTGACCGTTCATTATACTTGAGATCATTGTGATATTATTTGATTTTATCATTATTTTATTATTCTTTGTATAAATTCTAATAGTATCTTCATCTATAAAATAACTAATTTTCAAAAATTCCTGAAGAACTTTCGCAGGAACTATTAGTTTAATTGTCTTATCATCTCTGTTTGTTATAATTTTTCTGGCTCTTGCAAGTCTGTTACCATCTGTAGATGCTATTTCTAAAACATTCTTATTTATATCACATACAACACCTGATAGTAAGTTATTGTTTGATTCATATGAAGCTGCCGCAAAACCTGCCTCTTTTATACCTGTTATAAACGGTTTTAAATCAATTTCAATTTCATTATCTTCATCTGATAACATCTCTATTTGCGGAAATTCTGTTGCAGATATACCCAAAATTTCAAATTTTGATTTTCCGCTTGTTATACTCATTATTGTATTATTTAATTCAAAGTTTATTATACCGTCGTTTAATCTTGATATTATATCTATCAATTTTCTTGCAGGTAATGTTATGCGACCAGTACTTGATACCTGTGCTTCAATAGAAGTTATTATTGACATATCAAAATCTGTAGCATATAAGTTTATTGTATTTTTGTCAACAGCATCTATTAATATATTTGCTAATACAGGTTGTAAACCTTTTTGTGCTGTTGCTCTTTCTACTATTTTTAACCCGTTTAATAATATTTCTTTTTCTATCTGAAAAGATAAATCGCCTTTTGATAAAGATGATGTACTTGTTGATTCTTCTGATACTTCTTCAATTTTATCAATAACCATTTCTGTTGTTTCCATAATAAATCCCCCTAAACAAGTCTTATATGAATATTTTACTCTAAAATCCTTTATTTGAAAATATTTTGCTATACAATTTGAAACATTTTAATATTATTATTGTAAGTATTAATTTATTAAATTAATTAATTTGTTTAATAATCATCATAACCTGACAAAATTTGTAGAAAAGTCCCTAAAAATAAATAATAATAAGATTTTTCAAAAGTATAAAAAATTGTATAATAAAAAATTTAAATTGTATAAAATTTTAATTGATAAACTAAAAAGAAAATTTTATAAATAAAATAATAAATTTTATACATAAATTCTACAATTATTATACAAAAAGATTTGTAAAAAAAAGAGCATGAATAAATGTATATAAATATATACTCCTTAGTTATTAAGACTATGGATAGGTGCAGGAATACGACCTGCTCTGTTTACAAAATCTGCAGATGACAGGTTATTAACCTTCATAACGGGAGCTTCTCCTAAAAGTCCTCCAAAAACTACTTTATCTCCTACATTTTTACCTATTGCAGGGATAATTCTTACAGCTGTTGTTTTTTTGTTTATCATACCAATTGCCATTTCATCTGCTATAATACCGGCAATTGTTGTATCAGGTGTATTACCCGGTATAGCTATCATATCAAGTCCTACCGAACAAACAGAAGTCATTGCCTCAAGTTTATCAAATGTTAAATGACCGTTTGTTGCAGCTTCAATCATCCCCGCATCTTCCGA
>CACYCU010000020.1 GCA_902772945.1 uncultured bacterium
CTGACGTAGATACTGACACTGACGTTGATACTGATACAGATGTTGATACTGACACAGACGTTGACACAGACACTGACGTAGATACTGATACAGACGTAGATACAGACGTAGATACTGATACAGATATTGATGATGACAAGGTCGTACCATTAGATGATGATACAGATACCGATAACGATACCGATACAGATGCTGATAACGATACCGATATGGATACCGATACAGACTTAGACTCAGATACCGATATCGACAATGATACAGACTTAGACAACGATACAGATACCGACGTAGATACTGATACAGATACAGATTTGGATACAGATACCGATATTGATACAGACTCAGATTCTGATACAGATACAGATACAGACGTTGATACTGATACAGATATCGATGAACCGGATCCGGAACCGGATAAACCTAAACAAGACACACCAAAAATTGGTTTTGAAGATTTCTACAAACAACGTGTTGTAACAGATTACGTAGACTCAATAGACAAACGTCAATTTATAAGATTCAGTGCAGAAAACAACCAAAACTTGGTATCATTTGAATCAAACAGCAACGTAACAGCGATATCAGACTTGTCAAGAGGCGGCGTATCTCTGAAACACAACAAATCACTCAGAGTTGGCGATATAGTTCCGGTACATTTGAAATACGGTGATATAGAAGTCAATGCAAACGTAAAAGTTGTATCAGCAACAGACGTAAAAGCCGGAGCACAATTCGTAGACTTGGATAAAGCAACAGCAAATAAAATTCTATACTTGAGTATGCTGGCAAAAGATGAAGTAATTGCTCAAACAATTGAAAACATCTCAGCAGTATCAGTAGACGAATAATGAACACTATAAAACGGTCCCCAAAAGGGACCGTTTCTTTATATCAGAATTCTTGAATAAATGTCGTTGATATTTTTCAAGAATTCTTCTTTATTAAATATTTCATCAATTTCTACAGGGGTAAGTATTTTTGTAACTTCTTCATCATTAATTAAATTAACTCTAAAATCACCATCATTATTAAAAGCGTCAAGAGCATTACGTTGAACAAGTTTGTAGGCTTCTTCTCTTGAAAGACCTTTTTCCACGATTTTGAGCAAAACTTTTTGAGAAAAAACAATTCCCCCAAATTTGTCGGTATTTTTAATCATATTTTCTTTGTGAATGACAAGATTTTGTATAATACTATCAAATCTGTTAAGCATAAAATCAACTAATATCAAACTGTCAGGGAAAATAATTCGTTCTGCGGAACTGTGAGAAATATCTCTCTCATGCCAAAGAGGAATATTTTCTAATGCAACAATTGAATTTGCCCTGACCACACGAGCTAAACCGCATAAATTTTCAGATAATACGGGATTTTTTTTGTGCGGCATTGCAGAAGAACCTTTCTGATTTTTACCAAAGCCTTCTTCTACTTCAAGAACTTCTGTCCTTTGTAAATGTCTGATTTCTGTCGCAAATTGCTCTATAACGCTCGCTATTAATGCTAATGATTGCATAAAATATGCATGATAATCTCTTGCAATAATCTGCGTTGATATTCTTGCAGGTTTTAAACCCAAATTTTTACAAGTAATTTTTTCTATAATGGGAGAAATGTTGCTGTATGTTCCTACAGGTCCTGAAATCTGACCAACTTTTATTTCATCCAATGCGTGAATAAAATTGGCCCTCTGTCTTTCCAAAATATCAATCCAATTACATAATTTTATACCGAACGTCATAACTTCGGCATGAACTCCGTGTGAACGCCCTATACAAATAGTGTTTTTGTGTTTTTTTGCTAAATCTTTTAAGGATTGGATAACACTGTCCAAATCTTTTATAATAATTTTCCCGCTGTCTTGAATTTGAAGTGCAAATGCCGTGTCTATAACA
This sequence comes from uncultured bacterium, assembly GCA_902772945.1. Classification (GTDB taxonomy): domain Bacteria; phylum Cyanobacteriota; class Vampirovibrionia; order Gastranaerophilales; family Gastranaerophilaceae; genus Stercorousia. The sequence goes on from CACYCU010000020.1 coordinate 1,893, forward strand.
TCAGAGCTAGTCATACCAACATGCATATATTTGGCAAGTTCTCCCAAACTTTCGTTTACACATGTTAAAAAAGCAATAACGTCATGTTTTACTTCAGCTTCAATTTCATCAATTCGTTTTACATCAAACTTGGCAAGTTTTTTTAATTCTTGAATATCATTCTCAGGGAAATCGCCATTTTGTGCATATGCTTCACAAACCGCAATTTCTACATCCAAGTAATATTTAAATTTGGATTCCAAATCCCAAATTTTTTTCATTTCTTCTCGTGAATATCTTTCAATCATAGTTCAATTTTAACATAAAAGTTATAAAGCTCGTATTATATTTTTTATATTTAAATCCGTAACTTTTAAAAGAGCAACTGTTCTTGTTGTATCATCAAAACATCCAAGCTTCTTTAATATTTCTGCACTTTTTAATATAAGTGTTTGGTTGTTTGATTTTAAAAGATCTTTAACAATTTCCGGTTCTTTTGTGAAATCAAGAGCAGTGTATACAAAAAGGCTGTTTTCGTTTAGTTCATTGTTGATATTTTTTTCAAGTTCTTTTTTATCTAATCTTTCCAAAATCTTTTTTATATCATGAATTTCATTTTTTGTATCTTTATCTTCATCAAAAAGATACTCATCGTTTTCAGTCAAAGTTTCAAATTTTTCTGCCGCATTTAAAAGAACAACGGAACATTTACTGTTATTTTGATTATTTATTAATTTTTCAAAAACATCGTATAGTTCAAAATCAAAGATAATGCTTAACGGCAGAATTTCGCCTAAGCCGTTAATTATATGATTTATTACAAGCAGAGCATCTTCAAAATTATTATCTAAAAGTTCAAACAAATTCATTATGTATGGAATTTCGCCTGCAATGTTTTCGGCCATAGCGGAATTTTTCATAGCATTTATAATTGCCGGTATGGCTTCTTTTGAACCATATGAACTCAAAAATTTAACTGCTTCCAATTTTTCAAAATCATCTTCATCGGATAATTTTTCTATAGCTTGATTAAAAGATTCTTTGTCTTGCCAAGCGGCAAGGGTTGATGCACAATTTTGTGCCAGATATTCATAATCGGAATAAGAGTTAGATAACAGGCAAGTATATGCAAGTGAATCTTTTATGAATGCAAAATATCTGGCTGCATAAGTTTTTTCTTCATCAGTTCCGCATTCAAATTTTTCTAGTATCATATCTGTCAAATCTTCGTTTGCATATTCAACAAGAACAGATATTATAGCATCTTCATATGAAGGCGAATAATATTTAAAAAATTGCAAAAGATTAAAATAATTGCCGGGATTGCAAGCAGATTTTATTCTTTTTGCAACATTGTTTTTTATGAAATCAAAAAGAAAATCGTCTTGAGACACAAGTTCTTCAAACAATTCGGTATCCGGCTTATTAACAAGCTCAAAAACAACTGGTTCATAATCTTTTGGATTTTTACCGATTAATTTTTTTAATTTTTCGCTCATAAAAACATTATATCAAAATTTGTTTTTGTCTGCAATTAAAATCCTGAAAGCTTCTTCGACAATACTTTTTATGTCATATGTTTGGGTGGGATTTTTATTTGTTGAAAGCCAAAGCAGATATTCAATATTGCCTGACGGGCCTTTTATTGAAGAATATGTCAGACCGTTTATCGTGTAATCTAAATTTATAGCATAATCAATTACATTTTTAATGACATCTTGATGTACATTTTTGTTACGAACAACTCCGCCTTTTTCAACATTTTCTTTTCCGGCTTCAAATTGTGGTTTTATTAGAAGTATCATTTCGTGAAAATCCGGTGATAAAAGTTTTTTGAGATTATCCAAAACTTTTGTGAGGGATATAAATGAAAGATCACTTACCAATAAATCAGCAACAGGTTCGTTTTCAGAATATATTTCACTGTATTCACAATTTTTCAAATTTGTTCTCTCTATTGTTTTAACACGTTCGTCTGATCTGATTTTCCAATCAAGTTGTCCGTAGCCGACATCGGCAGCATAAACAAACTTTGCTCCGTTTTGAAGCAGACAGTCCGTAAACCCTCCTGTAGATGCTCCGGCATCAAGACATATTCGATTTGTAATCTTTACGGGGAATGTATCCAGAGCTTTTTTTAATTTAAAACCGCCCCTGGAAACATAAGGCATTGATTTTACTTTAATTTCATAGTCTTTATTTGGATCTATTTGAAATCCTGCTTTTGTTATATATTCATCATTTATTTTTACATGTCCCGCAAGAATTGATGCAGCAGCTTTGCTTTTTGTTTCAAAGTAACCCAAATCCGTCAGATATTTGTCCAATCTTTCCTTCATAATTCAAATACCTTTATGGCGTTTTGTGTTGTAATATTAGCTATTTCCTCAACAGAAATTCCTCTTAATGATGCAATTTCTTCAGCTATATATTTGATATATGCAGGTTGATTTTCTTCCCCTCTAAATGGTGTTGGGGTAAGATAAGGGGCATCGGTTTCTAAAAGTAAATATTCAAGCGGTATTGATTTTGCAACATCTTTCATTTTTTGAGCATTTTTAAAAGTTACGACTCCGCCCAATGCAATGAACCAGCCTTGATTTATACATTCTTTTGCAAATTCCACACTGCCTGAAAAACAATGCATAATTATTTTTGAATTTGTATTATATTCCTTCAAAATATCAAAAGTATCTTTGTGGGCTTCTCTATCGTGAATTGAAATTGGAAGATTTAATTCATTAGCGAGTTTTATTTGTTTTATAAAAACTTCTTTTTGCAAATCATTAAATGATTTATCCCAATAATAATCCAGTCCGATTTCTCCGATTGCTACAATTTTCGGATGTTTTGAGTATTCTTTTATTTTGTCAATTAAATCATCTGTCCAATCTTTAACTTCAGTCGGATGAACTCCAAGCATTCCGTATACATTGACATGAGTTTCAACAAGCGACATAACTACATCAATATCTTTTGGGTATGCTGAAGGAACAATTATTTTATCTATTCCGTTATCTTTGGCCTGTTTAATTACTTGATCAACAGAAGTTTTTTCTATCATATTTATATGTGAATGTGTATCTATCATAAGAAAATTATATCACGTGAAATTATTGTGATATAATTTTACTGTCATGGAAGAGCTTAAAATATCTATAGCGCATTTATATCCGCAATTGCTCAATTTATATGGTGATATGGGCAATATAATTACTTTAAAAAAACGCTGCGAATGGCGCGGAATAAATGTTGAAATTGAAAATATAAGCGTTGGAGACAGTATAAAAGAACATGATTTGTATTTTATAGGCGGCGGCCAGGACAAACAGCAACAAGAAGTTGCCGGAGAATTGTATAAGCAAAAAAAATTTTTAGCAGAAGAAAGAGATAACGGTGCAGTCTTTTTAGGCATTTGCGGCGGATATCAACTGTTTGGCCATTATTATAAGCCGTTTGAAGGTGAAGAATTAAAGGGAATCAGTTTAATGGATGCTTATACTGTTGCGGGTAAAAAAAGATTTATCGGAAATGTAACTGTAGAAACAGATTTTTTAACACCGAAAACTCTTGTGGGGTTTGAAAATCATAGCGGGCTTACATATCTGGAAGGTGATACAAAACCTTTGGGTAAAAATATTGTCGGTAATGGAAATAATGGACAAGACGGGTTTGAAGGCGGACGGTATAAAAATGTTTTCGGTACATATTTGCACGGCTCTTTGCTTCCTAAAAATCCGCATTTTGCTGATTATTTGATAGAGCTGGCTTTAGAAAAACACTATGGTAAAAAAGTTGGTCTTTTGAAACTGGATGACGATTTTGAGATTAAAACACATGAGTCACTTGTCGGAAAGGCATATTAATGGAAAAAATTCTTAAGTTATATAACAAGTGGTGTGGAATCCCCGATAAAATAAGATTTTTATTAGTGGGCGGATATAATGCAGCATTTTCGTATATTGTATTTGCAATAGCTGTCTTTTTTATTGGCAAAGAACATTATCAGCTTTGTGTTGCACTTCAGTGGATTATTTCATCAGTTTTTTCTTTTGTAAATCAAAAAATATTTGTTTTTTGTACAAAAGGTAACTGGATAAAAGAGTATTTAAAATGTTGTACAACTTGGGTGGTAAGCTATTTGTGTAATGCATTTATTCTTGAATTGATTGTTAGATATATCACAAAGAACGTATATGTAGGTCAGATTGTTTCTATATTTTTGGCATCAATTGTTACTTATGTTTTGTTCAAGTATTTTGCTTTTAGGCATAGAGATAGGCTTTAGCATATCGTTAAAATATCCGCAAATAAATTTGAATCTGCTTAATGCTTCATTCAAATTGCAGACTACGTTTATTTTCCTTCTGTGATCGTACAAATTTAATTTTTTATCTGAATCGACAAATTTTAGAGACCAACAGTGGGGCAGATCGTCAAATATAAATTTGTAACCGCTTCCTACAACGAAACTCGATTTATTTTCTTCTGCAATTCGGTTTATAAGACTTGTTGCAGAATTTTTATTTTTCTTCAATGTCATTTTAATTCCGGATTCGTTAATTGTAATAGGTTTTATTCCTGTGAACATTTCTAAAAAGTTTGAAACTTTGTTGAATTCAAATTTTTCAGTACATTCCGGAATTCTGCATATAAAAGGTTTTTTATCGGGGTGTTGTTTTAAAAGTTTGTTCATAGCTACTTCGACTGCTTTAATTATAGGATGATGTGCGTTGTCGGCTGTTAAATGTATAGGTTCAAAATATTTATCAACTAATATAAGATCGTCGCATTCAGATTTTTTTACCAAATATGTTTCCGGCTTGCCTTTTACATTGTTAAATCTTATACAAAAGTCGTTACCTTCTCTTTGTATATTTTGACTTAATATTTTTTTCCCGTTAGGACTTTGTGTCAAAGCTCCAATTGCAGAAACAAGATAACAGTCACGGAAATTTTGTTTTGCTTTGCTTAAACTATATATTTCGTTAAGGTTTAATGGTCTCATAGTATTTATGTAAAAACAAAACAAAGGAAAAATTGCTTGAATTGTAAATAAATTTTAATTTTCAAGTTCTTTTCTTAGTTCATCAACAGTTACATGTAAAATTGGAGAATTTTCATCTTTTCTTAAAACAACTTCTTTAATACCGGCTTGAACAATAAATCTTTTGCACAAAATACAAATAAAATTGTGTCCCCAAATATACATTGTTCCGTTTTGGCATCTATCTTGTCCAGCTTGAATAATTGCATTTTGCTCCGCATGGATTGAACGGCAGGTTTCGTATCTTGTGCCTGATTCAATGTTGTTTTTTATCCTGTAGCATTCTCCTCGTTCGTTACAGGACTCAACCTTAGATGGAGTACCGTTGTAACCGGTTGCTTTAATCTTTTTGTCTTCTCCAACAATTACCGCACCAACCTGTGCTCTTAGGCAATTTGATCTTCCTGCACAAGTTTTTGCCATATCTAAAAAATATTCTTCCCACGATTTTATTTCCATAACTAAATATTACAGCTAAAATATTAATTAGCAATATTGTTGACTTTAAAAATCTAACGAATTATAATTTTCTTTAAGAGATATCTCTATGCTACTAAAGGATTTAAAAGGGAAGAGTATGCAGTTTTATAAAAAAGAGAAGCATGGAAAAGATAGAATAATTACTGTATTGGGGCTCAAATTTAAATATAGAGTAGGGAAAGATTATAAAGTTGCACAAATAACATCTCCCGGAATTTCTGAAATAAAAAGGTCTCCAAAACTTGTTGTATCTTTGACATCATTTCCTGACAGGATTAATTATGTATATAAAACAATATCTTCTCTCTTAGATCAAACTTTAAAACCGGATGTTTTAATTTTGTGGCTTGCAAATGAACAGTTCCCAAACAAAGAGGATGATTTGCCTGAAAATCTTAAAAATCTGTGCAAATACGGACTTTCTATAAAATGGTGCAATGATATAAGGTCGTATAAAAAACTTATTCCGACATTAAAAGAATATCCGAATGATATTATAGTTACTGTAGATGATGATGTATATTATGAAAGAGTTATGCTTGAAAGATTGTATGAATCATATCTTGACAACCCTGAATATATCCATTGTCACAGATGTACTTATATATATTATAAAGGAAATGAGCTAAAAGCTAAAATCGGTGGTAAGAAATTTTATAAATATCCGTCCTATGCAAATAAAATAACAGGTGTTGGCGGTGTTTTGTATCCACCTAATTCTTTATATAAAGATATTTTAGATGAAAACTTGTTCATGAAC
>CACYCU010000021.1 GCA_902772945.1 uncultured bacterium
CAGCAAAAGCACTCCAGCCTCGGCTCCCGCTTGAGCCCTAAATTCTCGTCCAATACTAAGCAAAATAGAGGCAAAGCACCTAACTTTACCTCTATTTTGGGCTCAGTGGGACTCGAACCCACGACCAATTGATTAAGAGTCAACTGCTCTACCAACTGAGCTATAAGCCCATATGATTATTATACTTCCTGATTTTTTATTTGCAATAATTTATATTTTATTGTATTATCACTTTATGAGCGAATCTATTAAAGCAATGATTATGTCTGCAGGTATGGGATCAAGGTTAGAACCTCTTACTCTTTCTGTGCCAAAACCATTAGTTCCCATTGCTAACAAACCGATTATGGATATTCTGTTTGAAAACCTTGCATCTATTGGGATTAAAGACGTTATCTGCAACACTTATTATTTAGCTGAACAAATTATTCAAAGATACAATAAAAACAAAATTGGTATTAATTTTAATTACATTCAAGAAGAATCATTATCCGGCACAGCAGGCGGAGTCAAAAAATGCCAATCATTCTTTGACAAAAACAGCCCCTTTGTTGTTTTGTCTGCCGACGGACTCACAAACGCTGATATTCTTAAAGGAATTGAAATTCACAAAAAATCAAAAGCTGTTGCAACTATTGGAATTAAAGCTATTCCCAAAAATGAAGTATCTCATTTTGGCGTTGTTGTTACTGATGAAAACGGATTTATTACAGAATTTCAAGAAAAACCTTCTGTCGAAGAAGCAAAAAGCAATTTCATAAATACAGGAATTTATATATTCGACTACAAAATTTTTGACTACATTCCTGAAAATACTTTCTATGACTTTGCTAAAAACGTTTTTCCAAAATTGCTTGAAGAAAATAATATTAACACTTTTGAAATTTCAGAATACTGGACCGACATCGGCACTCTTGAACAATACAAACAATCCACAAAAGATTTAGTTATCGGCAAATGCAAATTTAATCATTCGCCAATTATTCAAACTCAAACAGGAGAATATATATCTGATAATGCAGAAATAAGCTCAGATGCAAAATTTATTGGAATATCAACAATTGGATGCAACTCTCGTATCGGAAAACATTCTACAATCGAAAACAGCATAATTTGGGATAATGTTATTATCGGAGATAATGTTCATATAAAAAATTGCATTATCGCCTCAAATTGCATAATAAACAGAGATTTGGACTCCCAAATTATTGGTGCAAACAAAATTTTTGATAAAGAACCTATAGAATCTTATACTTGATTTTTTAGTGTTTTGATGATAGATTTATCTATGAGGATAAACAACTAATACCGCATGGGACTGTGGCACTCTGCCGACGAAGAAGATTAAATATCTTCTGAGGAGAGGTAAGGTAGCGCAGCTACCGCGGAAAAGTTAAACCAAATTTTACCGCATGGGACTGTGGCGCAGCGGTAGCGCAGGGGACTCATAATCCCTTGGTCGTGGGTTCGAATCCCTCCGGTCCCATAAAAAAGAACAGGAAATCCTGTTCTTTTTTATTATTCGATATTTTTCATATATAATTCTTCAATCAAAACCACTGCAGTTGCTGCAATTGCAGGAGCAAATACCAAACCTATAACTCCTAAATATTTTGCAGTAATAAATAATGATAAATATATTATTATCGGGTGCAGATCCAAAAATTTGCTAAATACATACGGTCTAACAAAATTATTTTCGGTCAATTGTGCTATTGCAAAAACAACAATTATCATTACCAAGACACCAACACCTGCTTTATAAGATACAACAAGGCATATTATTAACGCTAACAGAGGTCCTACAACAGGTATAAGGTCTAATACCGAAGTTATTAAACCAAGCAATAAAGCATATTCTACTTTTAGAATAAGCAATCCGATTGTCATTATTATTCCGACACTCACCATAGTTGTAATTTGTGCTATGACATATCCGCCTATTTTTTGCGCAATTGTATTTATAATTTCATCAGCTCTGGTTCGCATATGAGAAGGAAATAGCTTTAAAAAAGTATCGTGAACAGTCTTTTTATCAGCCATAAAATAATAAATAATTATTATAGAACC
>CACYCU010000022.1 GCA_902772945.1 uncultured bacterium
AACTTTTTTCCCGTTTTTAATCATCTGCAAAATAGATTGTACGGATTCTTTTTCGGCATCATGAATAAATGAACAAGTATTAACAACAACAATATCAGCATCATTATCATCTAAAGTTACAGAATGGCCTTTCTGTGCAAGAAGTCCAAGCATTAATTCGGAATCAACCAAATTTTTTGCACATCCGTGATTTAACAAAGCAATTTTCATATTTACCTCTTTAAAATAGACTTTATCACGAATATAATTTTTAAAAAAGACATTAAAGGCTATCCAATTATCTAATAATCAATTTTTCTATAACAATTAGTTTCGGAATTTACATTTCATACCAAATTTTATAATTTTATTTTGAATATCAAATGGCAATTTAGAAAAAATTTCCGCAAATTTTGCATCTTTTCCAATTGTATAAGACGGTTTTGGATTTTTCATTTTGTCAACACGCAAGACCAGATCAACGACTTTATTAACGTTCAAACCATTTTGTCCGTTTTTTTGAGCATTGTTAACCATATAATTCATTTGTTTTTCATAATTTTCACAATTATTTATTGCTTCTTTATTTAATTCAATAGATTTTTCCCACAAAGGAGTAGCAATAACCCCAGGTTTTATTGAAACCACTTTCAAATCAGATTCTAATGTCATAGAATTAAATAATATATCAAGCGCTCGTTTAGATGCACAATAAGGACCAACAAAAGGAAATACGCCAAAGCTTGCCATTGAACTTATATTTATAACCTTGCCGCTATTTAATAAAGATAGCAAATTTTGAGTAAAATCCAAATGAGAAAATGTATTAACTTCAAATTGTTTTTTTATATTTTCAATAGGAATTTGTTCCATTACACCTGCAACAACGCACCCAGCAACATTTATTAGAGTATCTATTTTATCAGTTTTTGATTTTATAAATTCCGCAGCCTCAAAAATTGTTTGAGGTCTTTCCATGTCGATGTAAAAAGGAATTGACCCTTTTAAATCTTCGATATATTTTTCATTTCTGTATCCGGCAAAAACTATATTCTCATCACAAGACAAAAGTGTGCTCACAATTGCTTTTCCAATGCCTGAAGTTGCACCTGTTATAACATAAACTTTTTTCATAACTAATCCTGCATATAAGATTGGAACAACGGAAGATATAATGCCAGAGCAAGAGTTAATACTATAGACCCAATTACAATAAGCATTATCGGCTCAATCATCTTTGTCATAGTATCGATAATATTATCAAGCTTTTTATCAATAAATGATGTAGCCTGCATAAGCATCTCACCAAGTCGGCCGGATTGTTCACCTGTGGCAATCATGAACAAAATCATTTTTGGCATAACTCTTGTAGTTCTTAATGCAACAGACAAATGCTGACCCTGTTGAACTTTTAATGTTGCCGTTTCAATCTTTGTTTTTAAAGTATGATTTGTCAAAGTCATATTTGCCAAATACAAACATTCAATAATAGGAACACCTGCATCATATGCAACTTGCATTACAGCAATAAAGTTTGCAAAATTTGAAAATTGTACCAAATCTGTTAAAAGAGGAACTTTTAATACAAACTCATCAATTTTCCTTTTTGATGGCTGCCAACGAAACATAAAAGTTATAAATCCAACTATTGATCCTATAATTAAAGGTACTAAAAACCAATACGTTTTTAAAAATATACCGGCATCCATTAATGTTTTTGTAATCCAAGGCATCTCTTTTCCCATATTATCAAACATGTCTTTAAATACAGGGAAAACAAACATTAACATAACAAGTACAATTATTACAGCCAAAACTATAACAAACATCGGGTACATCAATGTCCCAATAACTTTGCTTCTTATATTAGCTTCTTTTGTTTGTAATTCCAACAAACGTTGAAGAGTTTTTTCCAATTCACCGGAATCTTCACCGGCTTTTACCAAACCTATATATATTTGCCCAAATTGTTCAGGATACCTTGCCACTGTATCGGCAAAAGTTGCACCTTGCATAATTTGACGTCTTAATTCTCTTGCAACAAGCCTTACTTTTAATTTTGCGGCATCATTTTCAATAAACATCAAAGATTCAATAATTGGAATACCTGATTGAGCAAGAATTTGCATAGTTGATGTAAAATCAATTCTGTCTTGAAGCCCAAGCTTTTTCATTTGACCTTTTTTTATAGGTTTATTTGAATCTGATTCTTCGTTTTCTTTACTTTTTTCTTCATAGACTTTTGTCGGAATAAAGCCTAATTTACGAATACTTTCACGTGCTTCACGCAAATCCTGCGCATCTACTTTACCTTTTACAATATCTCTGCTGTTTTTTAATGCTATATAATTATATATTGTCATTACAAATCCTATTCGTTAACCACACCGAGCACCCTGACAAATTCATCTATTGTTGTCAAGCCATCGGTAATATGACCGATACAAGAAGATTGTAGAGTTTTCATACCGCTTCTGATTGCTGCTTCCTCAATTTCCAAATCATGCGCACCAACCGCTACCAAACGTTTTATTTCCTTATTTATTGACATAATCTCATAAACGCCTAATCTGCCTTTATATCCGGTAAATCCGCATTTATTGCAGCCTTTTGCCCTATATATCGGCTTTTTCATAAATTCTTGAATTTCGTCTTCATCTGCAATAATCTGTCTTGCTTCTTCATGAGTTGCAAAATATTCTTCCTTACAATCATCACACAAACGTCTTACCAAACGTTGAGCAATTACACCGGACAATGTTGAAGAAACCAAATAATCCTTTGCACCCATTTCTATCAAACGAGTAACAGTAGCAGCTGCTGAATTTGTGTGAACCGTACTTAATACAAGGTGGCCTGTTAATGCTGCAGAAATTGCAATTTCAAGAGTTTCATAGTCACGAATTTCACCGACAAGTATAATATCCGGGTCTTGTCTTAAAATTGCACGCATACAAGAGGCAAAAGTAATACCCGCCTTCGGATTTATTTGTGACTGATTTATACCTTCCAGCTTAATTTCTATAGGGTCTTCAATTGTAGTAATATTTACATTTTCGTCATTCAAACTCTTTAATACCGAATACAGAGTTGTTGTTTTACCTGAACCTGTAGGACCTGACGTAAGAATAATACCGTTTGGACAGCTTACCATATTCTTTATTTTTGCAATATCTTCATCAGTACCGCCAACAAGACTTATCTGTTTATCAGCAGCGTTCAAACTTACAGCAGGGGCAAGAACACGGATTACAACCTTTTCTTTTCCTGAAACCGGAAGTGTATTTATACGGAAATCGTATGAGCCGTTTTTATATTTTATTGAGAACGTACCATCCTGAGGTCTTCTGTGTTCTGCAATATTCATCCTTGACAATACTTTAAAACGGGCAATAATAGATGTTTCAACTTTTGGAGGAATATCCAAAACTTTTTGAAGCATACCGTCTTTTCTGTATCTAACAATATAACCTGTTAATCTTGGTTCTATATGAATATCGGAAACCTTATTCTCTATAGCATTTGTGATAATCTGGTTAACAAATTTTGCTACCGAACCTGTTGATTCGTTCAGCTGTTGTTCAACCATATCAGATAAGGATTCTTCTATTTCAATTTCTTCAGATTCTTTTTCAATTTCTTTAATTACTTTTTCAGTTTGTTTTTGTTGTTCACTGAAGAATGTGTTGATAGAATTCTCAAACTCGTAGTGAGTCATCAACAACTGTTTCGGGTTTTGTCCCGTCATATAAATGATGTCTTTAATAACATCCGGTGTAACAGGTCTTACAACACCCAAAATCAATGTTTTTCCGTCAGAAGAAATCGGAATAATCTTGTTATTTCTGATAAAATCTTCTGGTAAAATTTTTATAAACTTGTCTTGACCGGCAAGCTGCTCAGGAGTGACTAAATCATAACCGGTCTGTAAATGCAAAATTTCTTTTAACTGTTCAAGTGTAATAAATCCAAGTTTAAATAATGTAGAACCTATTGGCACTTTTTGACGTTTACTTTCAGCAAGCGCTTGCAATAGTTGGACATCACTGATATAGCCTTTTTGAACAAGCAACTCACCAAGCTTGATTTGTTTTGATGTGCCGTCATCAGAGCCGTTTTTTTGAGATTCGGCTTTTAAGACCGAGATCAAATCAAACAAATCCTGATCAGGTACTTGAATGAATTTTACCTGTTGCGGAAAATATTCTTTTAATTTTAAATTTATTACATCTTTATCAGATGTTGAATTTATAACTACAAACAAATAATTATCTTTAACACTGATTGGAACAAACTTGTATTGTTCCAATAGTGTTGTTTCAACTTTATTCAGTATCTGAAAATTGACACTGTTTTTTATTCTGTTTAGTAGTTCATTCATATTTATATTTTATTCTATAATGTATCTGTATTTCCAACAGCATCTTCTGAATCTGTTATGATTTTTGGAGTAATCATCAAAACAAGTTCACTTTTCTTCTTTTCAGATGAAGTTGATCTGAACATTGCTCCTATACCCGGAATATCACCCAAAATTGGGACTTTTCCAACGGATTTTTGTTCTTTTTCGTTTATCATACCTGCGATTACAAGAGTTTCACCATCTTTGATTCTTACATTTTTTAAATCAAGATTTTTTCTTGATAACAATGTTGCTGCAATATATTCACCATAAGAATCTTTTGCTGTAGGTTGAGTTGCGATT
>CACYCU010000023.1 GCA_902772945.1 uncultured bacterium
AAAATCACTTCAAGAAAAGTGGTATGGCTCTATTATAAGTAATCTGATAAAAGCAAATATATTCTTTAAGCCGCAAATCGGATTTAAGCAGCTTATCTCATTTATGAACTATGGCAAAGGTGATGAGTATGTTTCTGCTGCCGAATGGTGGGCAAAGTTCATGAAACAAACTCTCACACCTTCTCAATGGAAAAAGAATATTGAGTTCATGATGGAGAATGATTATTTAAAAGATAGGTTCAGCAGAGGCGGTTCAATGGATGCGCTCAAAAAAGAACTCGATACAAGATATTTTTCAAAGATGAGTTTATTAGATGAATTTTGGGGATTGCCTGTTGCGGTTGGTGATATTAGTGCAATCATTTTGGGCGGCAAACCTTATATTGATGTACTGATGGAAAAAGGATACACCAAAGAGCAAGCATTCAGAATATTTATTGAAACAACAGTCAATGACCAACAATCAAGCATACCATCAACATTGTCAAATATGCAAAGGAACGCAGCGCAAAGTCCTCTTGCAAAGATGGCTTTTGCTTATCAAAATACACCTTGGCAATATTACAGACAATGCACATCTGCAATCATGAAAGCTGTTCAATCAGGGAAAAAACCTGATATACAAAGAGCCGCAAAAATGACATTGCTTTATGGTTGGTTATTCCCTGCAATGTTTAATATGGCATCATCATTGTCATTGTTGACAGCCATGGGCGGTGGTGATGATGACGATTTAAAATCCGATATAAATCCGTTAAGAACAATAACATCCGTATTGACTCAACATCCTATCCTTGGGCAGTGGATAAACGGCATATTGAATGCGGCTGATGGCAAAGCATTCAACTCTCAAGATTTGTTGAGTAAACATATTAGCAATGTCAACAAGCTAATCCGACACTTTAAAAAGGGTGAAGTTACATTGCAAGATTTATGGAACTCGATTGCCGCTTTTGGAGAAAGCACAACAGGAACTCCATTGAGTTCAATGGGTAATGCTGCATCAGGTGTTTATGATGTTATTCAGGGCGATGTTGTAAAAGGCGCATTAAAGGTTCTTGGTTATACGGATTATAGAGCAAAGAAAGTTACAGGCGAAGAATAAGGAGAAATAAAAATGATACCACAACAAATACCTGTCAAAAATCATTGGGGGAACAATTCAACCACAGTATTTGATTTTGACTTCTATATCGAGAACGAAGAGCAAATCTCGGTTACACATACTGACCTTGAGGGGAATATTACAAATCCTGTTCTTGGAGTTGATTATTCAGTCAATCAAGTAGGTAACACAAACGGCAGCAATATAACATTTCCGATTGAAGGCTCAACATATTCAGTCCTTGGTTGGGATACAAGTACAGACCAAAAAGAATTATTGACAATATCTTTAGATATCCCGATTGAGCAGCCTGCCGAATACTCTATGAGCGGAGATTTGAGCAAAAAAAATCTTGAATATTCTTTTGATTATCTGACAAGAATATGTCAAATAATTTATAGAATGCTAAAAAATACAATGAAAATTCCTGAAGGTTCAAGCATATCAAATTTAATTCTGCCGCAACCGAAAGCAAATAATGTTTTTAAGTGGAAAGATGACGGAACAGGCATTGAAAATTATGACATTATAGGCAGTGAAAATTCTTTTAAAAGTGAAGTCAATACAAGTCTTGCAACCATCTCAAGCGAAGTACAATCTGCAATAGTTAGTTTTGAAAGTGAAATTGATACAAAAATAGATAATTTTGAAAGTGAAATTGATACAAAAATAGCACAACAAGATACAGACATATCGGATATTACAACGAGTGTAAACAGTTCATTGACAATCGCTCAATCTGCTTTGGATACCGCAACAACCGCAAACACAAATTCAGCACAAGCATTATTAAACGCAGGAACGGCATTAACAAATTCTCAATCTGCAATGACATCAGCAACCTCTGCATTAGAAAATGCATCTATTGCGGTTGACACAGCAAATGATGCGGCATCTGATGCCGATAGCGCATTGACAATCGCAAATGCTGCTGATGAGAAAGTTGATGAGTTTGGTGAAAGTATTGACACAGTTATTGAGGCTGCTGATAAAGTCAATGAGTTGGAGTCAGCAGTGGAAGAGGCAAAGACGGCAGCAACAACCGCATCAACCGCTGCAACCAATGCAACTGATGCAGCTAATGCAGCAATAGCTGCTCTTGCTAATATTACCGAATACACAGCACAAGAAGTTGAAACACTTTGGGGGGGTATCTAATGACAGTTATACAAGTTGATAGCAATAACAAGGCAATAATGCTTAATAATAAGGCTCTTGAAGGTCAAGACAACACAAAATACGGCATCAGTCTTAATGAACTTCTTGGCGAAGTTGATGCTAATGGTGTTCTACCGCTACCAACAGGCGGTGATACAGACCTTGTTATAACGGGGTTTACGGGTGTAGGTGCTTTTGTTTTTTCTTATAAATTTTATAGGAACAACAAATTAAAGTCTGTTACTTTTAGAGATTTAACAAATGCAAATAATTCATCTTGTTTTGATAGAGCTTTTAATTACTGTGCGAACTTAGAAACAGTTTCATTTCCTGCACTTGTATATGCAAATGGAGCAACAGTTTTATCGTATTGTTTCAATTCTTGCACTAGTTTAAAAAGTGCATCATTCCCATTATTAGAAGAAATAAAAGGTACTACCGGTTTTCAGTATGTTTTTTCTGCTTGCACTAATTTTGAGAGTGTATCATTCCCGAAGTTAAAAATAATAGGAAATGATGCTGCCACAACAGGCACGACATATAGACAATTCTATTACGCTTTTCAAAACTGTACAAACCTAACAGAGCTATCATTCCCTGAACTTGAGGAAATATGGTGCAACGGTACGGCTGCTAATACAGGCACTTTTGGCTATAACACATACATTCAGAAAATCTATATGCCTAAATTAAAAACAATATCCAAGACTTCTGCTTATACAAGCACTCTTGGTGCGGATAATATATTTTACGAATGTACAGCATTAACAGAATTACATTTCGGAGCAGCTAACCAAGCAGCTATACAAGCGACAACAGGCTATGCGACCGCTTGGGGTAGAGGTGCAGGAAACGTAACTATTTACTTTGATTTATAAGGAGAACAAAAATGAAAACAACACAATTAACAATGATTGAAGCAGATGAGGGCAAAGTTCTTGTAAAAGACGGAACTTATAGCAAATCTGTTTTATTGAGAAAAGGTGAAACCGCAGACGGTTGGGAAGAAATTACCGAAGAAGAATATAACGAAATTATGATTGAGGAGAATGAAGAATGAAGGCATTAACAACGGCAGGCTTAACCAAGCTAATACAACTAATAAAAAGTAATTTTATATCAAATACTGATACGGTAACGACAAACACAGTAACGCTTGCCAATGTAGCAACAAGTGGGAGTTATAATGATTTAAGTAACAAACCTACAACTATTGATACAGCAGATACTTTGACAGGCTTAACGGCTAGTATTGCAGAATTGAACTATACAGACGGTGTAACATCTAACATACAGACACAACTTAACGGCAAAGCAGACACGGATTTAAGTAATTTATCACAAACAGGGCAAGCGGTTATTGACGGCAAAGCAGATACGGATTTAACCAACTTAACATCAACCGCAAGCACAAACTTTGACGGTCAATGGGTTTCAACTACAATAAATATGATTAGCAGTACAACTACAATCAATTCTGCAACAACTAAAGATTATTCTTTATCCAATGATTTGCCAAATGATAATTATGTTTATGAAGTTCTTTTCACTTGTTCAGGAAATACAGGCACATCATCAGGTAACACTGCGGAAATATCGGTAGGTTCTTCGCTATGTGATGTTGGCACTTATAGGGTAGCAAAAGCTACAACGAGGAGCAGTTCTGCTGTTGGTTGGTGCGGAGCTGGAATAATACCTATTGGCACAGACAGAACGATTAGCATAAGACAAATTGCTGGTTCAAGTTGTTCTTGTGATTTTTTCAGAATTAAAGCATATCGCAGAATAGGAACTAATCAATAGGAGGTTATATGTATTACTTTTTTATAGAAGATAACAAAATAAACGGATGCGGACAGGCTCAATGCCTGACAGAAGGAATTACAAGCATTGAAGTATCAGAAGAAATATACAACGCATACAATGAAGATAAATTGCATTATATATGGAACGGAGAAGAAATCATTGAAAATCCGAATTATGAGCAAGATGTTCAGGCACGAGAAAGAGAAGAGATTGACCGCCTAACCTTAACACCTTCCGATGTTGAAAGAGCATTGCTAAAAGCAAAAGGAATGGACTTTGAAGATTTGAAAGTATTTTTAAAATCAAAAGGATATACCGATGCTCAAATTAAAGCAATCGGGGTTGAATTAAGAGCGAACGATTTTTTCAGAGGCGCAACCCTCGGTGAGCCGCCTGTCAGAATAGTTGATGCTCTTGGCGCATTGCTCGGATATTCTATTGAAGATATGGACTATTTATTTATTCACAAGGAATTGCCAACAAATGATAATTAGTCCTGTTGATACAATTACTTTTGGAAATAAATCAATTCTAAAAAAAGAATTTAGAAAAGGGAGAATACCACTCAAAAAAGATATAACAGGGCAACCGCTTAAAAAAGGGGATGAAACGGTTGACCATACAATCCCAAAATCAAAAGGCGGTAAATCAAACTTATATAATTATTCTCTGATGAGTTCTGTTGCTAATAATAAGCGCAGCAATAAACCAATCAGAAATTTTATAGACCTTGAAAGTCTTATTGAATATATCAGAGTGATGCTCGATGTTAAGACTATGGATTTAGACGGAGTGGATTATTTGAGAGGATGGCTCAAAAACTTTTTAAAAGCATTAAGAGAAAATAAATAATAGCTATCAGAATGGCTATTAAGCCATGTTAAATTTTATTTGAATATAAACCCTCATAAAAAAAATTTAAGACATGTTCTCGCTCATTTTGAGCGGTGAAATTTGTTGAGGAAATAAATATGGTAAAGCTGAAAAATATTCTTTTGAAAATGGATGATTTTCGAGAGGAAAAACTTGAGGACTTTATTGCTGATAAAATCCTTGCAACACTTGACTCTTGTCAGAAGGTAGATGAACTTGAAAAGGCTGCAATCATTGCTGCACTCTCGGCAGGCAATGCTTATCTTGCAACTTATGGTGTGCCGATACTTCCTGAAGAGGTTAAGAAAAAAATTGCAGATGTTGCAACAAAAGGACTCGGCAAGGCTAATAAATTGATGCAAAAACAATTAAAGAAAAAATCAAAGGCATATCTTAAAAGAAGGGGAAAGAGTGATGAATTTAGACAATCTTGATACTTCAAAGACATACATCGGATTGCAATATGGCAACTCGCTTATTGCAAAAGAGATAAGACGATTTTCAAAAGACTATGCACCTGACTCAAAAGAAATACCAACTCATGTATGCGGTTTGGTTTTCCGTTACGGTGAATGGTGGATATTTGAAAGCCATGCAAACGGTGTAAAAAATATCCTGATACCATCAGGAGTGCGCCATTACAGAGCGCAAAATTGGGAAAAGGTTGAGGCAAAATGTGATAGCGAATATAAGTTTTTTGAGATGCCGCTTGATGAGAAAACTCTTGAAGAGTATATCGGTCAACCTTATAGCATCGGAGATATAGGCAGCTTATTAAGAGCAGCTATCTTAAACCGCAACGGCAAACAAAAAGACCGCAAAGGATTGATTTGCTCGGAATATATTGCGAATTGCTGCCCTGCCATAACTGAATATTTTAATCTGCCGACATTCTGCATCACACCTGCACACTTTCAAAAATATATTGATGATAACAATATCAAGGAAGTAGGCGCAAAATGAATTGGATAATAGGAACACTTATATCTGCAATAGCATTGCTAATAACCGTTATCGCAAATATTGTTGCTATTACAAAATTTGCAACAACTCAAAAAGTATCATTGGATGCAATGAAGGAAAGTTTCAAAGAATTTAAAGAAGGTATCAATCATCAAATTGACCAAAATATGAAACATACCGAAGAACACATCAAACGATTGGAAGAAAAACAGGACAAACACAACAATCTTATTGAACGTATGGCAATCGTTGAACAATCAGCAAAATCTGCTCATCATCGCCTCGATGAAATGAAAGGAGAGAAACATGGTAGATAAATTATATTTCAGTATGACTGAATTATTACACTCTGATATTGCCGACAAATACAATATCAATAATATGCCAACCGATAAAAAACATTATGATAATATGCTTGATTTGATACATTATGTGCTGCAACCGACAAGGCTGCATTTTGGCAGGGTTGATGTCGCTTGTTACAGGTCTTATGCGTTGTGGAATAAATTAAAACAACTCGGCTTTAACCCTGCAAAAGACTCTCAACATCTCAAAGGGCAAGCGGTTGACATAACAGTTCCCTCACGCAATCTGAAAGATGTTTTTAAGTGGATGAAAGAAAATATTGAATATGACCAATTACTCTATGAATATGACTCAAAGGGCAACAAATGGATACATGTATCTTATAACAAGGGGAAAAACCGAAAGCAAGCAATCGACAACTACAAAGCATGAAAACTCCTAATTATCCTTTTATCCTTCTAGTGCTATCGGCAACCTTGGGGAGTGCGCAAATTGCGCACTCTTTTTAATGCCTTGATTTTTAAAGCGGATTATAGTATAAAAAATTTTGTTATAACTGAATAAGAATAATATATAAAACACATGAAATAATATGAGCAAACAGTTTATATTTTTCATGTGTTTTTTATTTTTAGTGGAGCAAAATTGGAGCAAATTTAAAAATGAGAATATAATTATATTATCGCTAAAACTTTATAAGTCAATATACAAAAGAAAAGTTGCCATTAAATTTAACGGCAACATTAAATAAACACGAGGATATTAAGTTTTCGTTTGGGAGTATTTTTGAAAATGCTTGAAAATGTTTAAACAACTAAAATGCTCAATAATACTTGACATTTTCTGCATTATTGTTTTAATATGTTTTCAGAATTATTCAGTATTTTTCAAAAAAAGTGGAGCAAAATTGGAGCAAATTTTGTGGTCAAGTATTCCAAAAGAGAAAACAAAAACGGCATCTCTTATCAGGCTGTAATAAGGATAAAAGGTTATAAAACTTTATGCAAAACCTTTAAGAAGAAATCGGCTGCACAAGTTTGGGCAGAGCCGATTGAGGCTCTTATGAAAGAGGGAAAATATATTGAAGAAAGTCCGATATCTGCTGCCAACATTCAAAAGGTTAATATCGAATATGTTTCTGAACTGATAAAACATTTCAGAGATAATGTTGCACCGACTCGCTATGCTGATGCCCATAAATATAACTGCATGTTTGATTGGTGGATTGATAAAATCGGAAATCTGAAAGTTGTCAATCTAGCCGCATCAGACCTGTCGGCTTGCAAACAAATTCTCCTGACAGAAAAAACAGAAAACGGTCAGCCTCGTAAACCGAACACAATCAATAAATATCTCATGTGTTTATCAGCGGTTTTAACATACGCAAGAGATGAACTTGAACTCATTGAATACAACCCGATGTCTAAAGTCAAAACAGTTCCTAAACCTGACGGCAGAAAAAGATATTTGTCTATTGAAGAACTTGCAAAATATCTTGATGCTTGCAAAAAACATTCACTAATGATTTATGTTTTTGTTTTAATCGCACTTGGCACAGGCGGCAGATATTCAGAAGTACAGCATCTCAAAGTTGAAAATGTTGACTACCAAAATGAAAGAGTATATTATCTCGATACCAAAAATAAAACAAGCAGAGGAGTTCATGTTGAGCCGCAAACTCTTGAACTATTAAAACAACTTTGCGCCGAGAACAATATTCAATCAGGTTATATTTTTAAAGGTAAACGAGGCTACTCGCTTGCTTTTATCAGAGGTGTATTATATCAAATTATCAAAGATGTCGGACTTGATGATTTTACGGTTCATGATATGCGGCATACTTTTGCATCATACTCGGCAATGAATGGGGCAACTCTTCTTGATATTGCAGAATTGCTCGGGCAAAAATCCCTGTCAGTCACTCGCAGATATTCTCACCTGACTCAAAAACACACTGACTCTATTGTTAAAAAAGTCGTTAAAAAAATTATTCCTGAAGTTTAATTGTTTACCATTTTTTTATAGGATGCTGCACATAAAGTTCTTTATTTGCACTACTATTGTTGCATGTATGGATTATTTTAATAAGGTCAAGTATTGCTGTATTATACAACACACAGTCTGTTTCAATTATCAGTTTATCATTTCCACAATTCTCAATTTTTTTTTGCATTTCGCAAAGTTCATCAATACTCTCTTGAGATATTAAGGCACTTAATTTATATTTAATTTCTGACATTATTTGTGTTCTCCTTTATCATCTTTATAATTTCATCCAATCCTTTTGTATTACAGTTGATGTAATCAGGTGTTTCCTTTATAAATTCTCTGCATATAGTTTGCCTTGTACTTTTAACTGTTGCATCGTGACCTGTACACCAACCTATACCAAATACTGCAAGCCAAGTTAAAGGTATTATAAAAATCCAAAATACTTTACATTCATCATCACTCATCCTACACCTCACTTTCCGCTTTGGTTATAAAGTTTAAAATCTGTTCAAAATTTGTTGCAAGTTGTTTTATGGTTTTATAACTTACTATTGTACCTTCTCCAAAATAAAATTGATTTTCTTCCGCAATCTTTTTTATCTCTTGCAAGGTCTTTTGTAAGTTTTCTGCTTTTTCTCGCCACATATCTTTATTTTTATCTGCTCTAAAAAACTCTTTTCTTACAGTTTCATTTGCAGATGCCAAGTCTGTACCAAGCATTGATAAAGACTGATTTACTTCTTTCAGTAGGTCATTCTCGGCTTTGAGTTCTTTCAACTTTGCACTATACAACTCACAACAAGCATCAAGCATCTCATACTCATGTTTCCATTGAACAACCTCTTTTGTGAGCCGCTCATTCTCTGACTCAAGTTTGTTTATCTGTTCTACACTTAACATTGTTCAATTCTCCCTAAAGTCCGTCATTAAAGCCACGAATATAACCGCTCAAATAACCTATTAAAAAAGTTAATATAAATCCTATTATTATCATTGTTTATTCTCCTCTATATTTCTGATGTCACAAGAAAATTTGTAATTAAAACAGTCAATGTGAAAGTCTTTGTATATGCATATTTTATCGTGGTGATAGTCTATATGAAGATATTTGTCATTGATTTCCTGATGACAATGGTCACATATTCTTGTAAAACTCATTGTTTATTCTCCTCTTTTCTCAACCATAAATCCCAACCATCTTTGCATTTGTAATCCTCTTTGCAATCAGGGGCATCACAAACAAAACAAGGTTTTTCGGCAATTTTTGTCAAAAGTTCCGACATCTCCTCAATACTCATTGCCTTTATCTTTTCAAAATTTGTTGTCATTCTTCCTCACTTTCCTTTAATGCTTTAGCTGCTATATTTGCGATTTGTTCAATAGTCGGATTGCGCACCCATGTTTTTGTTTCCTCGCAAGATACTTCCAAAATCTTTACAAAAGCAGCCTGCATCCTCTTGATAGTATCTTGAGAATACCAAACCTGCTCATTGCCGTAACAATCTTTTTTAACCCAAATCATTTTGCATCCTGTTTCTCCAAGCGAAATACTCTTTTTCTTTTATTAAAATGCGATTGCCTCGCCTAGTTATGACATCCGCAAAACCGTTCTCATCCTTCCGAAATACCAACATCCTCAATGCAGGCACACTCGGGTCAGGATGATAATCATTCCATCTTGTTAAAGGGATTTCCCTATCCTGCTGCTCGGGTTCAGGGATAAGAAGTTTTTGCAAACCTAATATCTCAAGCAGCATAATTTCAAATTCTGCACCAAACTTCTTTTTGCCTGCTTTGATTTTTTCCGATATTACATTCTCAATAGTTAGTTTATCTGTTTGCATCTCAATACTCCTGATATATCAACTCGCTGCTCAATAAAATGCTCATAATCTTTCAGATGCTTGATAATATCTCGCTCATCATCCGATGATAATCGCATCTTGTAACCGCCTGATTTGTCTTGCAGGCTTTTAATTTTTCTGATTAAATAGTCTAATCGTTGAGTCATCGTTGTTCTCCTTTCAGTTCGTTATGTTCAAACTGTCTTGTGTTTTCTGCAAAGAATTTATAAACTTGATATAAATTCTTTCTAAATCTGACATACTGCATTCATCCGCTATTGCACATATTAAGTTCTGAATTGCAGCAGGTTTTTTCAAAATCTCATTTTGTATACTTGTTGCATATATCGCTCTTGGATTTGCTTGAACCGTCATGTATCTACCTCAAATAATCTCTGCTGATTTTTGTCCTTGAAATCAGAAAAAATAATTTGTTCAGGAAGAAAATCACAACAGAAATAATCGCTCATGAAATTTATCATCTTATCTTGAGGTTGGTTCTTAAACTCCATTCGTTTATCAAACATCAACAACTGTAATTTTCTGCCTGCTGACCTGAATACTTTGACAGGAGTTGCATCATTAAGCCATAAAATATTCATCAACAATGCAAAAGGTTTTTTAAAACTCAAGGCTCTTTCAAATATCTGTGTTTTATTTGTAAACGGTGGATTGCTAATCAGAACATCCCACGCATCAGGTTCATATAAAAAGAAATTTTGACCGTAATCAATGTGAGAATATACGACATTAAATCCGTTCTCTTGAAAAACTTTGACAAATTCAGAGTCATCTTTATCAAAAGGACACCAAATGATTTTATCCCTGAATTGTTCAAGGTAAGGCAAGAGCGGTTCAACCGCATATCTTTTTGTATAGCATTCATCATTTTTGCCTTTTGATAGACGTATATGTTCGTTTGTCATTTTCTAATTCCTTTATCCGTTTGCGGAGTCTTATATTTTCCTGAAATAATGCCTCGGCTCGTTGCTGCATATCATTGAACCTGATGCACCATCTGTCAATTTTTTTGGTTAGAGCAACCCAACTTGTAATTATTTCAATTACTTCCTTGTCATTCATGGTTCATTCCTCATCAGTATGGGTTCAACCCATAGACAGGCGGTGAGGGCAGACCGCCTGTTTCGGAATTAAGACTATCCCTCTTCTCCATCTTCTTCTTGTCGCTCTTGAAGTTCTGTTTGCTTTTCTTGAAGTTTATCTAAAAACTCGGCAAGTTCAGCACTATCAAAAATATTTCCAATGAATGCGGTATTCTCTAAAATATTTCTGTTTTTCGGATATTGCAACAGTAATTCTTCATCAAATGCTGTACCGGTTATTGCATAATTTGCAGGATGCTCTTCACTCTCAATTATTAAAAGATAATCTCTTTTAGGTGTTTCAAATACATCGCCTGTATAAAGTTCTCTATCGTTGAATTGAATACCTGTTGCACATTTTTGGATATTCTCTTCCTGAAATAAACTCAACTGACATTTTGTCAATTCAATCCTTAATTCTGCAATACGATATTCGATGCGCTCTGCTCGGTTCTTTTGTTCGTTCAAATAGTTCTGAAAATTATGTATAATTTCTAAAGACTTTATGGAGTCTTTGCTTTCCTTATAGCTTTTAGCTTTGACCCTCGCACAACATTTTTCAGTTAATTCATTGTATGCAAGTTCCAACCCTTCATGCTCTGATATTTCTGCAATCTTTTTTACGAGCGGCAATTCTGCCGTAAGTTTATTTATTTCATTCACTATGTCAGATTTATTTAATGCCATTGTTTTCTCCTTTCTCCAATTCGATTGGTTTAAATATTTCATACTCTTTACCTGTTGTCAGGATTTTATATCTATATCCTCTATCCATCGTCTTGAATAATCCGTCTGCTCTCCATCCGCATTTTTGACAGGTGTATTTGCTTGGGTTCATATATCCGCAATTTGAACAGATGTAAAATCGACTTGGATATTTTTTAAAAAAATCTCTTTCAGAATTGAACTCATCCTGTTTGCACATCCTCAACCTCTCGTGCTATACGTTTTTTAGGGTCATATAATAATTTGTAAACAAGAAAAACATCGTTAATTATTCTGCCTGTTAATGTAACCGCATCACCAACAGTAAAAGATGTGCGGCTATCTGAAAACTCCCAATATACACACCGCCTCGGTGTGCCTGTTGGACTCTCACAATCAAAGACTGATTTGCATTTTCCATCAGGATATTTGATAACATCCAATGTCAAGACTTTGGTTGATACAGATATGATTTTGTATTTTGGTTCTTTTGGTATAAATTTTTTTCTTGCCATAGTTAAGCCACCTCACTCTCATAGATGTCATCGAAACAAGATAAGTCCTCATCAGAAATAAGAAAATCATCGGGCAGCTTTGTAGTTGGGAAGTTCCTGCCCGATATAGAATTATTCAGAAGTGATGGGGTATATAATCTTTCAACCTTTGAATTGATATCAAACAATATTAAATCAGGATGTATGCCATAAACACTTTCAAACTCTTTTTTTGTTAATCTGTTGATAGGATTTTCAAGATGATAGTGCATAATTCTTGGCAATAATATCAACGCATTTTCAATGATAATCGCTCTCACATTTTTGGTGTTCAATTCCCAATCGGTATATGGCACAACATGATGCAATTCACATTCATAGTGATTGTAATCATCAAGAGATTGTATCCATGGTGCAGGGAATATCGCACAAGCAGATTTGTCAAAATAAAAAATCCTGCCTTGATATTTCTTTATCTCTTTTGCCATATCTTTTTTAAGCATATTGCAACCTCTCTTTTTTCTTTTTGAGTAACTCGGGAATTGGCAAGTCAAATTTTTCAACCAATACTGTATAAGCAGGATTGATAATCAATTTATTTTTTGCCTCAAAATATGTTGAGTTGTTTAATACCAATTCAACGGCATCAGCCTTGGAAGATATTGCATCAAAATTTATTTGAGTATTTTCTTCAAGTCCTCTTGGTTGATTTTTTTTCTGCTCTTTTTTCTCAAGCCATTGTTTATGCGCTTGCCAATTCTTTAACTCACCCAAACCGCCATTAAGCATTTTGGTTAAATTATTGCCCTGCAATAACCAATTTATTGAACCGATAAAATCAGGATTATTATCAAATTTTAATTTTTGAGTGGTGTATAAAATATCACATAACCTGTCTTTTAAGTTCGGGAATTTGTCAGCATATTTCAGAAAAATCTTGACTTCATCATCTGTCAGACAAGGCTCTTGACCAAAAACCTCAATGTGTGCAGACTTTAATGCTGATAATGCCCATCTCGCCTGAATTGCTGCCGATGCTTTTTTTGATTTTTCTGTTTGCTTGTTGATGTTGCGGAGTATTCTGTCAGAAATATATTCACCATTCTCAATTCTGAACAGTTCAAAATCATTGAGTATGTGAGCAACCTTATCTGCAAAATTTTTACCTGCAATCAATCTCTCTTCACCGACTCTCAATTTGTTACGGTGCAGAAATTCAACAATCGCCCAAAACAGACCATAACCCTCATAACCCATATCATCAAGCAACAATATAATATCTCTGTCCTGACGAGATGCGATATCATGAGAAAAATACGGCTCAACTATTTCAGATACTTTTGCCATTAGAGTGCAATTCTCCTTTTGTTCCTGTTGTAATACTGTTCAAGCTGATTGTTACGCTCTAATTTTTCAACCTCGTTGATTGCTGCATTCAATGGAAACAACCCGACTTCACCTGTCGTGAGTTGATAGTCTGCAAATTTAAGAGTCAAGTATTTGATAACCTGTTCCCTTTTTTCCTCATAGGTCGTAACAAAAGGCAATTTGCGTGGTGTTGTAAACCATCTCCAAAAACGGTCAACAAAATTCTCATCTGTTTGACTGTTTGAAACAATAAGTCTTAAATGATTTTTTCTCATTGCTTTTTCCTCTCTTCTTCAAAATCTAAATAACAAAACCTTTTTTGCGTAAGTATTCATTGAATGCGGTTCTAACATGTTCTGACAGACTGCCGCCCTCTTTTGTTTCAAGTTCGTCATAACAGTCAAGTTGAAATTCTGTAAAACCGATTGACCTTAAAATCTTCCGCTCTCTTGTTTTCGTTTCAGCCATCAATTCTAATCTCCTTTTTTAAGCAAATTAAACTACACGAAGTAAACGGCAAATTTTGTCGTTTTCGTGTTTTTGTGATATATATAATTTGTTAGTTAAACTAACAAACTAACAAAATGAATTGTATAATAATAATTTGACTATGTCAAATAATAATTATACAAATACATCAAATGGTGTAGAAAATCTTAATGTATATAAGGTTTTTAACGGTTTACAATTCTTAACAAAACGGATGCAAAAATGGAAACTCAAGGAATGAGAATTAAAAAAATCAGACAGGCTCTCGGCTTATCGCAAGATAAGTTTGGAGAGATTTTTGAGATTTCAAAACAGTTTGTATCACTATTAGAAAAAGACCGCACTTTTTTGAACAATGACAAATTAGTCAAATTATTACTTGACTACAATGTAAATATGAATTATCTGCTTGGTGGTATCGGTGAGATGTTCAATGCGCCAAAATTTGAGCAGGTTGAAGGCAATCTGACTCAAATGGTAGAAGATATTTTGAGAAAAAATAATCTTATAAAGTGATATGCTTGATGAGTTTGTTAAATATATAAAGAGCATCAGTCTTTTTATAAACAACTAACAAAGCATATAAAATTTTTACAAGTTCTTGTATAGTCATCGGCACTCCTTTCATGAACATGTAAAGTAACGGAGTCACAAAAAAATCTTAAAAATAAATCAAGAAGTAAAATATAAGGAGAAAATATGAAAAGAATATTTGCATCTATTGTATTATTTTCTATCGGTCAGATGTGTTTTGCTGAATATCCGATATACAAAGAGTCAGGCGGTTTGTATATTCAAAACGGCAACACAACGATTGCACCTAATGGAGATATGCACTTTACTTATGGTAATACAACAATTACACCTGATAAAACATATTATAATTATGGTAATACTTCTTTTGGTTCTGATGGCTCTATGCAAATCAGAGATAAAGATTTTATCTATGAGTATAATGATAATAATTTAAGACCTTATTATCAAAGATAATACACTCGTATAATTATTTTTATACGAACGTAATACGAACGTATAAAATAAAAAATACGAACGTAATACGAACGTATTACACAACGTAATACGACAATATTTTTTTTGTAATACTATAAAATAAAATTAAATAAAATAAAATTAAATAAAATAAAATAATAAAAATAATAAATTATTTTTATAACAGCAAACAAACAAAAAACTTTATTAAACTTCTTTTTAAGCGATAATCATGAGATTGTCGCTTTTTATTTTGCTCATAAAACAATGTCAATTAAAAAATGATAATTGTAAACAAATGTAAATATGAATTTTTATCAATAATGATAAGGATTTGAAACAAAATTTTAAAAAATTAGTTAGTTAGTTAAACTGTATTTTTTATTTAAAAAAGTTTTAAACTGCAAAATGTGAAATTCAGAAAAAATTTTTCTGACTGTTCACAATCGTAGATAGGTGAAATAGAATTGGAAACTCATCACTCCCTATCGGTGTAAAGAGGTTAATAGTGCGCTTTTAGCATTATAAAGAAGGAAGAGAGAACAATGGATTTGATTTGCAACAATGACAAAACTGTCATCAGTAAAGTAGATATATGGTTTTTGAAAGATATAAAAGACTTTACCGCAAGGAAAATAATCATCGGATTATGCCCGAGATGCCGCAGACCTGTTGCAACTCTTATTGAAAAAAGAATAACTGACGGACAGATATTTGTTGATGAAAATATTTCTGACAATGCAGCGGTGAAACTTATCAACCGAGAGTCTAAAAGAGCATTGTGCAAATATTTCAAAGTTGAAACAAAGTCATTGAGCGGTTGGGTGTACGGTGTAAATACCGAAATCAGAAACAAAAAAGGTGAAACAACCCAAATCAGACAATACTCCTCTGACTTTTTAGGAAATAAATATCTCGTTAAAAAACAACAAGTATAAAGCTCTCTCTTCTTATTAAACATTCCGATAACTCTTTGAAGTAGAGAGTATCTGCTTTAAAGAGTTAAAGGATTATCTTATGAACGAAGAACAAAGAAACGGATTAGAGGACTTTGAACCTGAATTGCCTGAACTGACAATGCAGCAAAATACTTTTGTGAAACTCATATCACAAGGGTATATCCCGACTGATGCCTATATTGAGGCATACAACAGCACAGGCAAAAGAGCAACTGCCTATGTTGAGGCATCAAAATTATTAAAACACCCCAAGATTACCCCATGGCTTGAGTATTACAAGCAAGTGCAAAAAGAACATATTGCAAATGAAATCAAATACTCAATAGATGATGCCTTTAATGAATTTGAAGAGATGAAACTTATTGCGCTGCAAAGCACTGACCAATGGGGCAGACCCAATGTGCAGGCAGCAAATAAAGCAATCGAAATGAAATGCAAACTCAAAGGACTTATGAGCGATGATGCTATTTTGAATAATTCAATCACAATGCAGATGGGTGATGTTGAAGTCAACGGAGTACCGCTTGAGTTTAATATAGGTGAGGCAACGGATGCAACAGACGGTGAAACTGAAACTGCCGAAAATACTTGATATACCGCCTAAATTATACCCTGTTTTATTAGAATTAAATCAACATCCGCTCTTCTTGATTGAAGGCGGCAGAGGTTCAGGCAAAACTCATACCATCGGCAGATTGATTTTATATCTCGGAGAACAAAGAAAAATCAGAGTTTGTTGCGGTCGTGTTATTAAAGACTCTGTTAAACAATCAGTCCTGACTTTGTTTAAAGATATTATCACGCAATACAATCTTGATTATGATATATCAGAGTCGCAAATTATTCACAGAAAAACAGGCTCGATAATATTTTTTAAAGGGTTCAGAGAACAAGAAATCGTAAACATAAAAGGTCTTGAAGGTGTTGACATCCTTTGGATTGACGAGGCTGAAACCGTAACAAAAAGAGCGGTTGATGTTATTGTTCCGACAATAAGAAAAGAAAATTCAGTCATCATTTTTACAATGAACAGGTTTGTCAAATCAGATGCGGTATATCAATTCTGTATCTCAAGACCTAATTGCTTGCACATTCACATAAACTATTTTGAAAATCCATATTGCCCTCAAAAATTGATAGATGAGGCAGAGGCTTGCAAAGCTGCAAATATGTCAGACTACAATCATATATGGCTTGGTTTACCTTTAGAACAAGGGTCAGACTATCTCATTGCATCATCCAAAATTGAAGAGGCTAAAACTCTCAAATGGAATGAAGAAAAACATCCGAATAATTCTATTATGGCGGTTGATTTTTCTGCATCGGGCGGTGATTTATGTGTCGCAAAAAGACTCATACAAAGGTCAATGACTGTTTGGGAAGAGGCTGAAACAATCGCATGGTCTGAACCTGATACCGATATTACAAAAGGTAAGGTTATGAACCTATACGGCAAATGGAAACCTAATCTGCTCATCGGTGATGCTGACGGACTCGGATATCCGATTATGTGTTCTCTTAAAAACACATTGGAAAATGTTGTTCTGTTTCGTGGTGCTATGCAAGCAAAGAATGACACAAACGGCAATGCAAGAGCAGACGGATATATGGCGGTTAAGGAAATGCTTGAATGCGGTTTTCTTAAACTCAATGACCATAATTGCGCAAGACAACTTGAATACATGAAAATCAAATACAGACCGCAATCAGGTTCAATTCTGATTATGGATAAAAAAGAAATCAGAAAAGAACAAAACGAGTCGCCCGATTATTCAGATACACTGATGATGGCTATTTACGGAATTTATTTTTACCCTCGATATTTTATTTCAAACAGGGGTAGAGAAGATTATTCAAACTTTAAACTCGATACAGAATTTGATATTTACGACTAAAGATAAGGAGAAAAATATTATGTGTTCAACACCAAAAATGCCTGCTGCTGATACAACGGCAGAAAAGACAATCGCAACACCAACTCTCGCTGATGCAAGTGTAACAAAAGCATCAACAAATACAAGAAATAAAGCTGCATCCATGTCAGGCAGAAACATCACAACATCTGCAAGAGGATTGCAAGATGATGCAACCACGCAGAAAAAAGGTTTGTTAGGAGATTAGCGATGCCAAAAGGTTTAGAAACAGACGAAAAACAAGAAAAACCTACACAACAAAGTAAACCAAAAAACTTTGTTTATAATACTCAATATTTTGAAAAAAGACGGTCACAATTAGACGATACATTCAATCAGATTAAACCTGACTTGAGAGAATTGTCTGAATACTTTGCGCCTCGTATGAGCAGATTTCTTGTAACTGATATCAACAAACCTATTAAAAAATCAAAAAAAATTGTTGACTCCATAACCTTAACCGCCGTAAAAAACTTTGCAGCAGGGATGCAATCAGGTGCAACATCCGCTGCAACAAGATGGTTTAAAGCGCAAATGAAAAGAAAAGAACTCAATCAAATTCCTGAAGTCAAGCAATGGTGTTCTGACCAAGAAGAATTGACTCGCAGAATTTTAGCAGGTTCAAACTTTTATCAGTTGATGCTCGGTGTTTATAAACAACTCGGCTCGTACTCATTTGCCTGCTTATCAATGCAACCTGATTATGATACAGTTGTGAATTTTAAATTGTTACCGATTGGCTCTTATCGTTATGCTAAAGACAACAGAGGCGAAGTTGATACTCTTTGCAGAAACTTTAAAGAGTCTGCAAAAAATATCGTTGAAAGATACGGATATGAAAACTGCTCAAGTGAAGTTAAAACCGCATACGATAACAATAATGAGGTTTATTTTGAATTAGTTTATTTTGTTGAGAAAAACAAAGAATATAAACCAAATTCACCATTATCGAAATTTAAAAGATTTAAAGCCGTTACATATCAGGTAGGGCAAACTAAATTTCTTGAGGATAAAGGATTTGACAGATTTCCTTTTGCAATATTTGAGGCAGAAGTCAACGGAGAAGATAATTACCCATCTAATTGCCCAGGGATTGAGGCATTGCCTGATGCAAAACAACTGATGACTCAAGTCAAAGAATATTCAAAAGCAATCAAAAAACTTGTATCTCCATTGTATAAAGGTCCTGCATCATTGATGAAAGTTAAAGGGATAACCGATGCCCCGGGGCAGATTATTCCTGAAGATGACCAAGGCAGAGGGATATCAACAGTATATGAAATCAATCCTCGTGTTTTAGAACTTAAACAAAATAATGATGAACTCAAACAAACTATCAAAGAACATTTTTACAATGACTTGTTTGCGGTTATCTTAAACACAGCAGAACGAGGCAGAACAGCAACCGAGGTCAACGAAATAAAGGAAGAAAAAATGGTTCTTCTCTCTCCATTACTTGACCAAGTTCATAAAGGATTAAGAGCAATACTTGATTGGATTTTTTATGAATGTATCAGAGTCGGGATAATGCCGCAACCCCCTGAAGAAATACAAGCAGAAGAGATGGAAACAGAATTTATTTCTGCTCTTGCTCTTGCTCAAAAGGTTAAAGGTATATCAGGCATTGAAAGATTTACAACCTTTACAACAAATCTTGCGCAAGCGGTTGACCCGACACTTGTTTACAAAATCAATGGTGACCAAATTATTGATGATTATGCAGAGATTGCAAATATCAATCCTGCTCATGTAATACCGACAGAAGATGTGAACAAAAAAAGAGCTGAAATCGCTCAACAACAAGCGCAAGCACAAGCACAAGCGCAAGCACTTCAAGCGGTTCAAGCAGGCACAGAGGCAATTAAAAACATGGGCGGTGTCGACTCAATCGGTGGAGATTTGATGACTCGCATGGGGATAGGATAGTTTTAAATCGTGTTATTGAGGTTTGAGTCTGAACCTAATCTGATTACCTCGCTACCTCAAACCTCTTATTTTTTTGGAGAAGTTTATGGATAAAAGAGAATTGCAAATTCTCTCTAATGTCATGAATAACGAGTACGGATTGAAATTTATTTTTATTCTGCTCAATCACTTGGGTGCATTTGATTATTCAATCAACAGAAACCTGACAGATAGAGATGTATTCATGCACATAGGCAAAAGAGAGAAAGGGTGTTGGCTTTTAGATTGTTGCTATAAAGCTAATCCCAATAAATTTATGGAACTGTTAGCACAACAAAAAAAGGAGAATTAAATGGAAAACACAGAAAACAATGCAGCAGAAAACACAAACCTTGAAGATGGTCAAAATCTTGACAATGCTGCTGATGAAAAAAATCAAGGTTTAAATGAAGGTGAACAAAATCAGGATAACACCGAAAACAACAATGAAAACGATGACAATTCTGATGATGATGGCAAATATGGTTCACCTGATAATTATGACTATTCAACAGTTGAGTTGCCCGAAGGGATGCAACTTGATGAAGAATTATTGAACGAATTTAATCCGCTAGCTAAAGAACTGAATTTGTCAAATGACTCGGCGAATAAACTCATGGCTCTCGGTGTTAAGTTAGCACAAAAGAATGCGGCATCATTCAAAGAGGCTACCGAACAAGCAGCGATTGCAGAAAAAAACTCGTATCTTGAGCAATTAAACAATGACAAAGATTTGAAGGTTCTGAATACTGACGATTATAACAAATATCTTGATATCGCAAATCAAGGTTATAACGCAGTTGCTACAAAAGAATTTAAAACATTTTTAAATTCTAAAGGTCTGACACACCACCCTGAATTTATCAAAGTGTTTCACAAAATCGGTGAATTATGTTCAGACTCTTCAATCCCTGATGCAAAAATACCGCCATCAGCGGAGAAGTCTGCTGCTGATATTCTTTACGGAAAATCAACATCAGATGAACAGGATTAAGGATTTGCCTGTAAATTGAAATCCGTAGGTACAAATAAAAAGTAGAAAAGGAGAAAACAAAATGGCTACTAAAGGAAACACTTATCCATCTTTAAAAGATTATTACTCTCAAATTGAGGGTGATGGCAAAATCACATCAACTATCATTGACTTGTTTGTTCAATCAAACACAATATTAGAGGATGCAATCGCCATCGAATGTAATGACGGAACTAACCACAAAACAACAGTCAGAAACGGATTGCCTGAACCACAATTCAGAAAATTTTATCAAGGTGCAAAATGCACAAAGGGCGAATATACAACCGTTACTGACGGCACTGCAATGTTGTCTGATTACTCCAATGTTGATAAAGACCTTGCAGACTTGAACGGTAATACAAACCAATTCAGATTAAATGAGGCAGATGCACACATTCAAGGTATGAATAACACCGTACAAGAAAATATTATCTATGGTAATAAAGGCAAAAACGCATCCGCTTTTGACGGATTTGCAACAAGATACAATACTATCTCAACAACAAAAGGTGAAATCGGTTATCAAGTTATTGATGCAGGCGGTACAAGCACAGATAATACTTCAATTTATTTAATCGGTTGGGGCGAAAAATCCGCTCACTTAATCTATCCGAGAGGTTCAAAAGCAGGACTTGACCACAAAGACCTTGGAGAGGAAACTGTCAAAGACAGTAATGGTGATGAATATCAAGCATACAGAGATTACTTCTCTTGGAAACTTGGCTTATCCGTAAGAAATTACAGAGCATCAGGCAGAATTGCAAATATTAAAGTAAGCGACTTAGGAACTTCAAATGCTGCTGATATATGTGATTTGATGGTTAAACTATATCACCGCTGCAAACAACATTCTAAAATTGCAAAAGCAAAACAAGTTTGGTATGTAAATGAAACAATAGAAACATACTTGCACTTGCAAGCTATGAACAAAACAAATGTGCGCTTAACTCTTGACGAAGTTGACGGACAACCTATTGTAAAATTCTTGGGCATACCTGTTAAATGTTGCGATGCAATTCTTGATACAGAGGCAAGAGTTGTTTAATAAATTAGCCAAAACACCTCATAAAAAACCGATAGCAGAGCGGTAATACTCTGCTGATTATTAGTACACAAAACATAAGGAGATATAAAAATGTTATTAGATATGGAAACATTATTTTCTGATGCTCAAGCGGTTACTGCAACCGCAGCATCAACAAATGTAATTCACACAGCAGCAGGCAAATTAAAAGAGATTGCTTTTGGTCAGCCAATGCCTCTTTTGGTTCAAGTTGTTAATGATTTTGCAACTTGCACATCAGTTAAAGTCGGAGTACAAACGGCAACAGATGAGGCTTTCACTTCACCTGTTACTCTTGCTGAAACCGCTGCAATTCCTGTTGCAAGTTTAAAAGCAGGTTACAAATTCCCGATAAACTTTATGCCTAAAGGCAACTTGGGTTATACAAGATTGTATTACACAGTTGCAGGCAGCAATGCAACCGCAGGCAAAATCACCGCAGGATTTGTTGCTGCTCATGACAATTCTTTCCAAGATATGTAAACATGTTAGGTTGACTGCTTGAATAATCAGGCGGTCAACCTTTTTATGAAAAAGGAGAAAACAAATGTCAGATGTAAAAGAAGAAGAAAAGAAAGAAAAAAAAGAGTTTGGCAAATATGACAGATGGGAGATTGAGCATGCAGTCGATACGATTATAAAAGCTGAACAAATCAAACTTGATAAAGACATCATGAAATATGTATTGCCACTATTAGAAAAACAAAAGAAGGCAGCAGATAGAGCATCTAGTGCCGCAGAAATTTTATACGGAAAAGAAAAAGGAGAAAACTAATGAAAGTTATATGTAAAATCAGAGCATATTGGGATGGCGAAATAATTAAACCAGGGCAGATTGTTGAAATAAAAGGCAAAGATGTTCCTTGTTGGGCAAAACCTTTGAACGCAAAAACACCTGAACCAAAGGAAGAGGAAAACAACAAAACACCTGAACCAAAGGAAAATAAAACTCCTAAAGATAACAAAAAAGAAGATGATAAAAAAGCAACAGAAGAAATAAAACCTGCTGATGCACAGGCTCTTGCGGCAAAAAATGAAAGTGAACTCAATGCAATTCTTGAAGAATTGAGAACAGAGGCTCTTGATAAAAATATTACAGTCGATGCAGAAAATAAAACTGTTATTGAACAAATCAACGAACTAAAAATCAAACTCGGAAAGGTAAACAAATAATGTGTGATTTTGGTATTACCGCACTTGTTACATCCGTTGTTGCAACTGTTTTAAGTACAACAATGGGTGTCGTTTCAAGTGTTCAGCAGGGTAAAGCAACCCAAGCGCAAATGAATTATCAAGCTGATGTAAACAGAAGAAATGCCAAAAAGGCGCAGCAGAATGCCGAAGATAAACGACAAGAGGGAATTGAAGAGGCTAGAATGACAAGACTCAAAACCGCCCAAAGAGTCGGATTGCAACAGGCATCTCTTGCGGCAAACGGTGTGGATGTTTCCGAAGGTACGGCTCTTGATATGATTGAAGATACCTCTGCAATGGGTGAACTTGATGCGCTGACAACTCACTACAACTATGAGAAACAGGCACTTGCGTTTGATGCGCAAAAAAATAATTTTAATAATCAGGCAAACCTCGATGTTTTTGCAGGGCAGAATGCTTATAAATCAGGAATGATGAATGCTGTCGGGGCAGGTATCAATGGACTCGGGCAGATTGCATCTGTATCATCCAAATGGTATGGCGATAATTCTGTCGGAAAAAATAACAATATGAACGGAGTGCCAACAGAATACACAGGCACAAAAGTTGCAAATGACAGACAAATGAAAAGAAACGGCTATGTGGGAACATTGCCAACTTTTTAAAATAAGGAATTAAAACAATGGCATTTTCAAAAACAAAAATTTTCAATATAGCTTTGAGCAATCTCGGTGTTTCCGCACCTATACAAAACAGTATAGAAGAAAACCCGAATGCAATCTTGATGAATAATTATTATGAACTTGCAAGAGATACTGTTCTTGAGGCGCATGAGTGGTCTTTTGCGACTGCCTTTAAAGAGATGTCTATTGCTCATGAAGAAAATCAAAACGCAAATTATCAATACTCATTCACATACCCGAATGATTGCATATCACCGAGAGCAATAATTGATTTTGTTGATAACAAAGAAAAGAAATTTGAACCTGTTATTGACTCTAACGGAGAAAAGGTTATTCTCACAAATTGTAATCCTTGCCTGTTGAGATATACAAAAAGAGTTACAAACGAAACATTTTTTCCTGCTGCTTTTGTTAATGCTCTTGCTTTTTATCTTGCATATTTGTCGGCTCAAGTTGTTACAGGTTCTAACAACAAGAAAAATACAAACCTGCAAGATTATCAAATTGCAATAAGGCAAGCAATCGTTACTGATGCAAGAAAAACCACTAATCACGACCAAGATGATAAATGTTATATAGATGCAAGGTAAATAAAACATGGGTACAAGAATAACACAATCAAGTTTTACAAGAGGTGAACTCTCTCCTCGATTGGATGCAAGAACACAACTTGAACAATACGGAATTGGATTGAAAACTGCAAAGAATGCAATCATCCACCAAGAAGGCGGTATCTCAAACCGCATGGGATTGGAATATTGCGGAGTTGCAAAATATAATGATAAAAAAACCCGAGTAATAAAGTTTGTTTTTAATTCAGAGCAAACATATATGCTTGAGTTTGGGCATCAATATATGCGTGTATTAAAAGATGGCGGCTATGTTGTATATCCGACAGGACACGAACATGAAGGAGAAATTGTTGAAATATCTACACCGTATGATGCTGATGACCTCATGAAACTAAAAAGGTCACAGTCAGGTGATATCCTAACAATTACACATCCTGATTATCCACCGAAAACAATCTCAAGATATGACCATCACGATTGGAGAATTGCAGACACAGTGATTGCACCATCAGTTGCAGCACCGACAAATGTATCTGCAACCATGCATTGGGGGAGTGGGGCAAGCCAAACAACCAATACAAGAAATTATAAATATATCGTCACTGCCGTTGATGATAATAATGAAGAGTCAAAAAGGTCATCTGCCGTAAAAGTCAAAGGACATAGAGAGGCAAGTTGGTTGGCTGATGAATACATAACAATCTCATGGTCTGCCGTTACAGGCGCAACAGAATACAATGTATATCGTGAGGTCAATGGTGTATATGGCTATATAGGAACTGCAAACACAACATCATTTCAGGATGATAATATTGAACCTGATTTGCAAGCAACTGCACCTGTTTATAAAAACCCATTTGCAACGGCTGATGATTATCCTTCTTGCTCTGCTTATTTTCAGCAAAGAAAAGTTTTTGCTAATTCAACAAACTCACCGCAAACACTATGGTCATCTCAAACGGCAGCACCGAATAACTTTAATGTATCAAGACCGTTAGTCGCAACGGATGCGGTTACATTGACCATGGATGACAGAGAAGTAAACGAAATAAGACATCTTATCCCGATGAAAGATTTAATAGTTCTGACATCTAATTCAGAATGGAAAGTCAACGGAACTGACGGAGTATTTCAGGCAAACCCGATGCCTGCTGCCGTCATTCAATCTTGTTACGGTTCATCACATATTGAGCCTGTCATATCAGGTT
The DNA here is from genome assembly GCA_902772945.1 of uncultured bacterium. Lineage (GTDB taxonomy): Bacteria > Cyanobacteriota > Vampirovibrionia > Gastranaerophilales > Gastranaerophilaceae > Stercorousia. Next base: position 25,709 of record CACYCU010000023.1, read on the forward strand.
CTATGGTTTTATTTGTGCAAGCAGGCGGCTCTGTTATCAGAGATTTAGGGTATGACATTATGACAGAAGGATATGACGGAGATGAGTTGTCATTATTCTCCTCACATCTTTTTGAAGGCAAAGAAGTCGTATCAATGGCATACGCAAAAGAACCGTACAGATTATTATTTGTTGTGTTTGATGACGGAACTGCCGCAACAATGACATACAACAAAAAACAAAAATTGTGCGGTTGGACTCAATTTGTTACTAAAGGCAAATTTGAGTGTGTTGATGTTGTCAGAGAAGGCTTGGAAGATGTTGCGTATTTTGTAATCAAAAGACATATAAACGGCGAAGATGTGAAGTTCATTGAAAGAACAAGAACAAGAATAATCAAAGACACTTCTCAAGGATTTTTAGTTGATTGCGGTTTGTCGGCAAACTTTGAAAATCCTGTATCTACAATAAGCGGACTTGACCATCTTGAAGGTGAAAAGGTTATCTGTAATGTCAATGGCGGTATTATTGACGGCTTGACCGTTGAAGATGGTTCAATTACATTACCGCAAGGGAAAAAAGCATCCTCAATCGTTGTCGGATTACCTTATGAATTTGAACTTGAAACTCTTAATGTAGAAGGGGAAAACACTCAAGGATTGAAAAAAATTATCAATCAGGTCAGTGTGAAAATCTATAATTCAAGAGAAGATTTTATCTTTTGCGGTGCTGATGGTACAGAGTTCAGACATTCAAGATGTGATGACTCTATAAACCATGCAGGGCATCTGTATTCAAAAGATATATCATCAACCGTTTTTGCTCTGCCAAAAACTAATGCAACCATAAAAGTGAAACAAACATATCCGCTGCCGTTGACTATTTTGTCAATCAGTGCAGTTGTTGATGTTCAGAATAATGAGAATGATTGATGATGTATCGCAAACAAAAAAATGAAAAAGATGTTCTCTATATTCTTGACCATTTGAGAGAATTTGATAAAAAAGAAGTCCAAGCTGTTCATGGTGATAATTGGAAAGAAAAAGTTTTTGAACAAATTATGCAAACAGATTTTGATGTTCTGATGGGGATAAATTCAGAGGGTGATGTTCCTGTCTGCATGGGCGGTGCTTGGCACTTGGATAAAGATGAGCAGGGAGTTGGTGTTGTATGGATGTTGTGTACCGATGATATAAGCAATCATCCGATAACATTATTGAGAGAACTAAAAAAAGAATTTAAGAAATATGATGAGCAATTTTGGTTTTTATACAACTTTATGCTTGCAGAAGATGAGCAGGCAAAAGGTTGGCTCAAGTGGATGGGATTTGATTTTTCAATGCCACGACCTAAAAACCTAGAAAACATAATGCCTAAAGGATTTGAATTTTTCTATCGCATCAGAAAACCGAAAGGACTTGAATGATGAGTAATGTAATTGAATTTAAAACAAGAAGTGAATTGCTCTCTGATTGGCTGAAAGAGGTTATCAATCAAAATGGTTTGCTTGAGCAAGATGTTAAATCCGCTCTTTTGGTTTGGGAGAAAAAGGAAAAAGACGGAACATCAACTTGTATGCACGCAAGATTTAATTGCGATATTGACAATTTTGAATGGTTTAAAAGGTGCATCGAAGAGCAATGCTTTAGAAACAAAGTTGCAGAGTATTTAAGAGAAAACATAAGCGATTTTCTACAATATATAAATTAAGGAGAATAAAATGCCGCAAGTACCAACATACGGAAGAGAAGAAAGATTGAACGGTGCAGCAAGACCTTATGAACATTACAATCTTAACGGTTATATGTTTGGGCAAGGTCAGGCGCAGGCAATGGCTAATGCAGGGCAAGGATTTAATCAGCTTGCTGCTGCCGCATTACAAATAAGTGATACTATTGAACGCACAAAAGGTATTGAGTTCAACAACGCAATAGAGAAATGGAAACAAGACAATCTGCTTGATAAAGAGAACGGATATTTTTCAAAACAAGGTGCAAATGCCGCAGGGAAATCTCCCGAGATTATGCAGAATTATGATGACTTTGTTGCGCAATGGATGAAAGAACATAAAGCCTCAAAGTTCACATCAAGACAACTTGAGGCAATATCAACTCAAAAAAGAACAGGTATTTTGCATAATACAACCGCTCATGACTTGCAAGAAACAAACAGATGGGCAGATACAGAAGGCAACCTCGGGATTGAAAATGCAATCTCAAGTATTGTTGCCGAAAGAAATAATCCTGACGGTATAAAAACTCAACTTGAAAACATTAAACAAATCACTCAATGGAAAGGCGGTCTGCAAAATCTTGACGAGAAAACTATTGAACTTCAAACTCGTGATAATGTTTCAAAAGCACTTTGCGCAATCCTTGACACGAAAATGCAAGAGAGTCCGACAGAGGCAAAAGAGTTTTTTGAAGAACACCGAGAAGAAATAAACTCTGACCTGCATTCTCGCTATTTGTCTGCTATCAACCAAGAGGAAAGAAAATATCAGGCAAGGGAATTGGCTAATGAAATTGTTAGTAAATATGGAAATGAGCAGGATGCAATAAATGCGGCAGAGGCAATCGAGGATGTTGATATGTCGGATGCGGTATTGTCAAGAGTAAAAAGACATTTTGCGCAAGAGGAACATTTCAAAGATTTGCAGCAAAGAGAGGCTCTTGATAATTTCTATAATAACGCAGTTATTGCGGCACAGAACGGAACATCACTCTCTTATGATGACATCCCTGATAATCTTGACCCACATACAAAACTTTCCCTGATGAATTATGTTAATTCAAACGGACAACCCCAAACCGATGACCAAATATGGGAAACTTTATACAATATGTCAGTCAATGATGCTCAAGGATTTGCAAAAGAGGACTTGAACAAATACAGAGGATTTTTGTCTGATAGTGAATATAAATCATTTGTAAAAAGGCAGAATGATATTAAAACAGGCAATTTCTACACAACAATAAAAGATGATGACCAAAAAATCAATGCTGCTTTAAAATCCATGGGATTGAGCGGCAATACTTCTGTTTTAGGATTGACAGGGAAAAACAAGGATATATCTTATTCTGAAATCAGAGCAATGGTCAGAGAACTTGAGTCGAGAAAAGGCAGAAAGATAACTGATGCAGAACTCGAAAGCATAACCAATTCACTTGGCTATAAAGATAAAAATGGAGTCCAAATCTATAAGCAACTTGAAAAAGGGATGAGAGAAAAAGTCGGATTTATCAGAGATGTTATGAATGATTTTACATACTACCAATCAAAGCATAACGGTGAAATGCCGCCTGATGAAGAGAAAATGAAAATCATCAACAGAAGATTAAACATGAAAGTGCAAGAGAAAAAAACACAAGCGCAGCAAAATGTTGATAACGTAAAATCAAATGCAACAACAATCCGTAATATTGCATATACAACACCAAAGCCGAATGAGTTGAAAATTTTGACATATTTTGCGGACAACCAAATACCTACAATCGGCAAGCAGTTAGGACTTAAATTGACCGTAACAAGCAGATACAGAAATCAAGCAGGTTCTCACCATTCAGAAGGCAGAGCCGCAGATGTTTCAATGTCTGAACATAATGTTCAAAGCCGTATAAAAATTTATCAAAAATTGCTTGCATTGCCAACAGTTCAAACAATCGGAACATCAGACCCGAATATTTTGACTCACTTCAATGGCAATCCAAAGATAGTTGATGAAAGGAAATATGACAGACAACATGGAACAAATCATGTTAATCATGCACATGTAACTCTATATAATATCAACCCAGGGAAACCAACACAAATTGCTAGTAATGGCACATATAAATTTTAGGAGTATAGGATGACAGTTGACATAACACAAGAAGAAATGAACATCTTGAACCTTAACGGTATTACCGCCGAAGAGGTAAGAGATAACATTCAATATATGAGAGGCACAGGACTTGATGATAAAACAATCAGGACTCAATATTCTGAAACTATAAAACAATTAAGACCAATAACAAAGCTCTCACCGAATGATACCGCAAGAATAAAAGATATGCAAAAAAAGGGTGCTATTACACCTTTTGAATATGCAAGCAGAAAAGCGGTTGAATATAACGGAACTTATAACAATGTTGATAAATATGCAAATTTAAACCTGACACCTGAACAAAAAGCTAAACGAGAACAAAACGACAAAGAATATCAACAACGCATAAATGATATGGAACAAATCAAACTTGAAAAACAAGCTGAAAGTGAACGTATCAGGGCAGAACGTAAAGCGAAAAATGCAGAAAGGGATGCAAGAGTCAATAATGGCACAGCCTCGTTTTTAGATAGGGTTGGGGCATATCTTGACAGGCAAGCGGATATAAGTGCAAGAGTATCAGCAAGCACACCTGCTCTTGACCCTGTTTTAATAATGGCAGGGGTTGATAATACAGGAGAACCTTTACATCCTAGCAAATATGATAAAACTAAACCGATAAATGCTCATGAGTCTGTTGCCAAAAGTTTTATGTCGGGGGGATGGATACCTTTTGCAGGCGGTTTTATTGAAAATGCAGACAAGAAGAAAGCAAGAGAAATAAAAGAGCATATTATCAACAATGAACCTATAAGAGAGGATGAGTTAAAATTTTATAACCGTTATTTAGATAATTTGCAAGAAGAGTCTGCAAGAGGTTACACTTTAGGCGGTAAAATTACGCATGATTTTCTCAATTCTTTAGTTAGGTTCGGCGGCGAAATTGCAACAGGTGGATGGGTGTTAAAATCACTCGGGGGAGTCACTGAACTTGCAGAAGGCGCATCACTAGCAGAAAAAGCTGCCCATGGCATAAAATCAATGGCTGCAACAGGCGCAGTAAATACAGTTCTACCGACAACTTGGAATGACACTTATGCTAATTATCAAAATAGGCGATTTGATAAAGAATTTGAATTGACCGACAAAGGAACATGGTTATTAAAAGAGGCAGAGGAAAAGCCTGCAATATCATTCTTGAAATCACTCGGACAAACTTTTGTAATGTTTGCATCAGAGGCATCAGGCGAACTTCTTAAAATACCTGTTGAAGGAGTGAAGGGTGCAGCAGGGAAATATGTCGGAACTCCAATCAGCAAATATCTTGCAAGCAACCCGAAACTTATCAAGTTTATTGATAATACAATTCCTGCATTGTCAAAGGCTTATGAAAAATTAAATAATCTGCCTGTTAAAGGAAAATCTCTTGATTGGTTAAAGAATGCAGTCAAGTTTGATGGCTTTATAGAAGAAATGGGAGAGGAAGTTGTTGAGGATATTATGAATATCACTCTCGGAACAACTGACGAAAAAAGAACACTTGAGAATTATGCAAAAGCCATTTTTAAATCTCCTGATGAGTGGGCAGTTATAGCAGGCGCAGTTGCATTGCAAGGCGGCACATTATCTGCTGCATCTCATGTCTTGGGCAGTTACATGGAAAGAAACGGCGCAAGTGATGAAGAAATTATTGAAACTCTCAATAATTTGAGCGAAGGCGAAAAAGAACAAAAAATTCAAGAACTAATAAGCGAGAACCTGATAAATGTTTCAGAATATACAAACGAAGAAAGCGAAAAGAAAAGCCAATTAAAAGATGCTTATTTTAACCAAATCAAAAAGACAGGTATGGATGACAATGATGCTCTGTCAAATGCTGAACTCATGTCAGAGGCTTTTGCAGCACTTGCAAAAAATACAGGTATGAACCTTGACGATGTTACAAATGAGGCTAATATCGTTATACAAAATATGTCAGATGAGCAGGCTCAACAGATGTATGAGGCTGATAATTCTGCTGCCTTGAATGGTGATGTCGTATTCAATGGCAGTCAACTTATTGATGATGAATTGCAAAAAGTTTATGATGATTTTTCTGCACTTCCTGAAGATTATTCTGATGAGGCAGATGTGAATAATCGCATCCAACAGATGCAGATTTTGCAAGATATTAAAGATGGAGACCTCGCACAAGAACAGCAGCAAGCTGCACAAGATTTGATTGCTCAATATGAACAAACAAATCCGCAACTTGCTGCTGCATTGCGCAAAGCAGTTGAGAACAAACAGAATACAACTAATGATGCAAGCGGCATCAATGAAGTGGAATTTCAAAAAATCGACACAGCAGGTGCAGAAAATAATCAGACCGCACTTGCAAGACAAGAATGGAAAAACAAAGGAACAGAGTCAAAATTTTTTAAAAAGTGGACTGATGATGCACCTCTTGTAACATCTCAAGAGGCATTGAAATATAATTTTAAAACAGGAGAAAAGATTGCAGTCGAGGGTTATCATGGTACAAAAAGAGGTGATAGAGTTGGTGAAGTATTTAGACCTGAAAGGGCAACATCAGGACCGATGGCATTTTTCTCAAGTGAGAGAAAAATCAGTGAGAATTATGCCAAGGGCAAAGAAGATACATCTTTGAGTGATGATATGAGAGATTATGACCAATGGTTTAAAATTAAAATCAATGGTCGCTCAATCCCATTAAAAGATGCATGGTGGAACTTGACCTCTCAAAAACGTCAAGAAATCAGCGAAAAAGCACCACATATCACTTATGATGAAAACGGTGAAAATATAATTTATGATGAAAATAATAATAGAGGCATCGGAAACTATGACTATGAAATCAAAAGATATAGGGGTAATGCATTAAAAACACTTGTAGAAGGTTGGCTGAATAGCGGCACACTTTGGGGCAACGAGGATGATTTCATAAAAGTTCTTGAAATGGTTGGTATAGACAGAGATGATATTGATTATATAGACCCTTATACTGACCATTCAAAAGTTTATGATGTTTATTTGTCATTCAAAAATCCGCTTGTAACAACTGATATTCCGAAAAAAGTATTGAACAAATTGAATAGAGAGGCAAAGAAACAGCCTATACCTGAAATGGGATATGGAGTTGATGCTTGGGACAAAAAATACAGAAATCCTTTACAATGGGTAGAGGCTTTGAATGAAGATTATGCAAAGGATGAAAATTCTTATGTATGGACTGTAATACCTGATTGGGTTACGGATGTATTAAAAGGCTTTGGCTATGACGGTATAATTGACATGGGTGGCAAAGCAGGTGGAGAAATTCACAAGGTTTATATCCCATTTGCATCAGAGCAAATTAAGTCAGTTGATAATCAGGGAACTTTTGACGAAAACAATCCGAATATATATTATCAGCCAATAAGCAAAACTGCAGCCGAATATGATTATATTCATAATCAAGTTACAGGCGAAAGAATTGATATTGAAATGAATGACGATATTAAGGTTGATAAAATCAAACCTCAAAAAATATCTGCAAAATTGCCATTCAAAATATCAAAGAAACCTGCTGATAATAAAAAAAACATAGTTAAAAATCTTGATTTAATATCTAAAAGTAGAGATGTTAAAAATAAAAATACAGACGAAATTGCCAAAGTTGATAAAAGCACAATAGAAAAATCTATATCAAATATCCCTATAAATAGTAATATTTATAATGATTTTTGCTGCATATTATTTAATATTGAAAAATTATACAAAAATGCTCAAAAAATCCTTTCTTATAAAGATGCAAAGACTAACACTGATATGATAATCAAAAGATATGCAAATGTTGTAAAAATAAACAACAATAATTATCTTTTAGAATTTATCTTAAAAGAAAAAGGTAAGGTATTATTATATTCAGTAAAACCATTAAGCAATAAAGATGCGGTACTGACTAACGCCTACACAGATAAAAATCTTTCAGCACTCAATACCGCTACTTATAGTATAACCGATATTAAAAAGATTTTCAAGTCTAAACTTGTAAATGAATATAACAATGATTACAAAAATTCACAATCTAAACAAGGTATAAATCCAAAATTTCAAAAGATACAAAAACAATCTCCGGTGCAAATGAGTTTGTTTGATACTGCTATTCAGCAGAGTTTATTTCAACAGGAACAAATCTTTCAGCCTCAAAGTGAAACAGGGCAAAATGTTCAACTTGAAATCGGTTTGTCATACGATAAGCAAAAAATTGAAGAAAAGAAAAAAGAAGAAATTAAAACTGATGCGATTACTGATGCAGGTGACTCTCTTCTTGGGAATTTAAAGAAAAACAAAAAACAATATACATGGGTTGAATTAGATGGAATGAATGATTTACTCCGAAAGAAATATCTGTCTAAATCATATATCTACCAATTACCTACATTTGAAGATTTTAAAAAACAAGGATTATCTGACAAGTCTATTGCTTTTATAAGTCTTGTTTATTCAAAGATAAATGCAAAACCTGCAGCAGGATATGAAACAAAAGAGGCACAAAAAATATACTTTGATGGTGTGCATGAAATTATGGAAAAAACCATCAAATTTGCAAAAGAGAATGATGCCTTATTAAGTAATTACTCAAGACAGTCGGCAAGAAATGATGAGTTGTTTAATAGTGTATTCCCTGATACAGAAAATAAAAAACCATATAATATATTTACTGCATACCCTGCACATAATAAAAAGGCAATTATTGTTGGCGGCAATAAGTTAGTACAGTCATTGTGTCTTGGTTATTCAACTGCTGCTGATATTGAAAAAGTTTTATCAAAAATGCAGGCACTTAATTCTGAAAACAAAGAGCAACAGACAAAAGAAACTGTTACAGGATGGAGAACAAAATTTGATGTTGCTCAAACATACAGAGGATGGTGCGTTGCAGACAGAAAAAGCGGCATGATTATTACAAGTAAAGAATTGCCGACAAAAGAAATTGCGGAACAAGTTGCAGAAAAAATATATCAAGAAGTATTAAAAAATAGCAAAAATTATACAGAAAATTATAGTGAGTTGAGAAATCATATACCACGCAGGCAGAACGGTCAAAATGTCAACCCCGAGGCACTAATAGAAGTGTTTGGCTTTAGGGGTATAAATTTCGGGAATTGGACTAAACAACAAGAAAGGCAAGACTTTGTTAATCTTGCGTATGACTCATTATATGACCTTGCAGAACTTTTAAACCTGCCGCCAAAGGCATTGAGTTTAGGCGGCAAGTTAGGCTTGGCTTTTGGTGCGCAGGGTAGAAGTAAAGCAGATGGGCATTTTATTCCTGAATATAACGAAATAAATCTAACAAGAAAGACAGGGGCAGGCGCACTTGCTCATGAATGGTGGCATGCACTTGATTTTTATTTTGGTGACCAATCAAAAGGCAAAGAGTTCAGTGGCAGACCTGCTCTTGCTTTAAAAGAACAAGGTTTATTAAGAAAAGAGGTCTATGATGCTCTTGCAAATCTCATGGAACAAATTAAGTATTCCCCTCTTACTGAAAAAGAGATTGAGGATAAAAGTAATTCAATGGAAGTTGGTATTCATAGAGCCATTGAGTATTATGCTAATGATATTAAAAATAGTTTTAAAAAATCAAAGAAAGCAAATGAGATTTCAAAATTTGTAGATAATATTGTTTCAAAAGCTGCTGAAATTGATATATCAGCAGAAACAGACAATCTTAATAAAGAGTATATGAATTTGCTTGATGAACGCAGAAAAACTTGGGATAACTTATCTAAATTGGGCAACCTTTTGCACTATTGCAAAAAATTGCAACAAGTTCAGGATATTGCAAAATCATCAAAAAAATATTCTCAATACTATCAAAATGCAGAATTGCTGAACTCTCTTGAGAAAGGAATGGGCAAAGCATATTGGACTAGCAGCACAGAACTTGGTGCAAGAGCATTTGCAAGTTATATCTTAAACAAAACCGTTGAAAATAATTATCAAAATAATTTTCTTGTTAGAGATGAAAAAGGAGAAGTGAGCCTCAATGTATCGGTTTTAGGTGCAATGATTGAGTCAAAAGAAAAAGGGGAAGAATACAAAGGAAGTTCAAAAATATTTGTTGAATGGTATCCTGCCGAACAGGAAGAACGAGAAAGGATTTTTTCAGCATTTGATAAATTATTCTCAAATATTAAAATCAGAGAAGATAACGGCATACCTATTTTATATCAAAGCAATGATGACATGAACTCCAATATCGAAAATGCAAGGGGGTTCACTTATCAGAGAAAGAATTTTGACGGCACAGAAAAAGAAAACCTGATTGTGCTGCTCAATAAAAAAGCAGATAAATCAACCCTGATGCACGAGTTTGCTCATGTTTATTTGATTACATTGAACAATCTTGCTCAACATAACGATAAAGCAAAAGAACTCTTGATGCAGGTTAATAAATGGCTGCACTATGACGGTGTTGAATATACCGAATTTCAACACGAAAGATTTGCAAATCATTTTGTTGCGTATGTTGCAACAGGTCGTGCGCCTTCATACGGTTTGAAAAAAGTATTTGAAAACTTCCGCAAATGGCTCAATGATATGTATTCTGCATTGCAAGCAGCAGATGATGTTTGGATTGACCCCGAGGCAGAAGAATTATTTGAAAAACTGCTCGGAGATATTTCAATCAATGCCCAAAAACAAGAGGCTGAACAAATCCTCAACAAAGCACATAACAACGCAATAAGAAGATATAATGATAAACTTGAACAACTAAAACAAAAGTATAAGAAAAATCAACTCACCGAATATCAGAAAAGATACAGAGATGCTGCATTGTCTATCGTACATTATGCGCTGACAAACTCTCGTATGCCCGAGGCTAAAAAGTATCAGAATTATAATCAGTTGCGGATGATACTTCTTGCAACTTCTGAATACAAAAGAAAAAGCAAAGGTGTTGCAAAACAACAAGAAGAAATCGGGGAAATACTTGCGAACCTTGATGATGCATTTTCTGCAAATGATGGGTTCATGGCAGGATGGGCAGAATTTTTCTCGGACACAGGAGTCAGCTATGATAATCAAGAAACAGGCGCAGACATAGAACTTGCAACAAGAGCATTTGAGGTTCTTGTTAATGGTGAGTATGCTCAAGCTACTCCTGATTATATCGGCGGTGAATATGGTGACTTAACCGAAGAAGAAAAGACCCAAACAGAATTTGAACTTGAATACATCATCGAAGAGTATAAAAATGCTGATGATAAAACTATCCCACTATTAGCATACAATGAATGGTCAAAAAAAGTTCACCCATACATTGAAGAAGATATGCAAAAAGAATGGGAAAGACAAACTAATGAAATTGACCGCTATCAGGCTCTTAATAAGTTTGAACAGGCAAAAGAAGATTTGAAACTCTATGCCGCAACTCTAAAAGGTCAGGGCGATTATTCAGCACAGTTTGCGGAATATGCAAGAGCAATCGTAAAACGATTAGACTTTATGACCGAAAACGACAAAGCAAAACTGTTTGACAAACTCAAAGAGTTCAACTCATTCAGAGAGATTGAAAGAAATCTTGATGATGTGATGGATTATGCTCAAACTCTTGCTGATGTATCTGACCGCAGAGCATTGTCAGAACAGATTGACAGAGAAGTCAAACAAACAATCCATGTATGGCAAAACGGCATCAAGAAAACAAAATATACATATCCTGCAAATAAACTCTTTGAACGGTTAAGAGAAATCAACAAGATGTCAGTGTCAGCGGTTCAGGAGATGTATGATGCAATAGTAAACGAAGAAGAACAACCTGACTACACATCCGATACTGTTCATGATAAAGAATACTACTCATTACTTGAGGAATTGTTTATCAAGTACAAGATAAACGGTATATATTATAATTCAACCGAGTTCTTGCAGGACTTGCTTGAAAAATTACAGACTGCAAAATATACTGCAAAAATCGCAAGAGATGAGATTGATTTTGAACGCAGAATGAAACAACTCAATCTCGTTGATGAATGCGCAAAAGCGGTCAACGAAAGAAAAGACGAAATAAAAGAAAAACAGATAATCAAAAAGATTGGTAAACTCAATTCTCTTGGGTTCAATTTTAACGGCGCATTGAAAATGATTTTCAATGACAAAATTAAAAATTGGGCATCATTTGATTATTTGTATGCAAAAAGAGATGCACAAGTCGGGAAAGACCGCAGAGAGTTCTTGGAAAAAGCTAAAAAGATTTTTGGGTATGATGGCAAACTTGGAGATGTAAAACTCTTCAATAGGTTCATTGATATGACTCAAAAATATTATAAAATCAATCAAAGACATTCTCCTGATATTGAGCAAGGTTCTTATCGTGTTACACAGCAATCACCTGAAACAGGTTTTAATGCAACACAATATACTCAACAAGTCAGACAGGATATTGATTTTGCTCAAGAGTGGAAACCGATTGAAACCGAATTGTCAAAGATGGAAGTTTTATACTTTTATATTCAGGCTAAAAACCCGACATCTTATGTCATCCTGACCGATAAAGACAAAGGTCAATTTGACAAATATGAATTTGATACAATGCTTGACTCACTAACCGAACAAGAAAAAATGCTCGGTGATGTGATGCAGCTTGCAGCAGAGAAATATTGGAACGGACTCAACGCATACCACATCAAGAAATATCATACCGAACTCGGGAAAGTAAAGGGATATTTCCCTCGCTTGTCTGAATTGTCAGAAGTAAAAATGCTTGATATGTTCAATGATTATGTCAACCAATCTTCAACAGGAAAATTTCAAAAACAAAGAACGGCAGGCGCAGGAACAAGAATTGCAACCGCCAATGCTCTTGCGGTTCTGTTTGACCATATAGAAAAGGCAAATACTGTCATCATCATGGGTGAGCACATGGATGAGGTGAACAGAGTTTTCACAAATCCTGATTTAAAAAGATTGATTGAAAATACTTGGGGCGATGATGTTACAAGAGAATTTTACGGACAATTAGCAGGCAATTTATTTACGGCTCAAACACTCACAAAATCACTTCAAGAAAAGTGGTATGGCTCTATTATAAGTAATCTGATAAAAGCAAATATATTCTTTAAGCCGCAAATCGGATTTAA
>CACYCU010000024.1 GCA_902772945.1 uncultured bacterium
GCGGTTAGAATTATTAGAGCGTGCAGAGAATTAGGTATTCCTACAGTTGCAATATATTCTCAAGCAGATGCAAATTCATTACATGTAAGATTGGCTACAGAGGCATATTGTATCGGACCTGCGCAAAGTTCAAAGAGTTATTTGAGCATTCCTGCAATAATTTCAGCAGCAATAGTGTCAGGAGCAGATGCAATTCACCCCGGATACGGTTTTATGTCTGAAAGAGCGGATTTTGCTGAAATTTGTGAAAAACACGGTATAAAATTTATTGGGCCTACAGCGGAAGCTATGCGAAAAATGGGTGATAAGGCAACTGCCCGTAAAACAATGATAGAAAATGATGTACCTGTAACGCCGGGAACTGGTATTTTGCATACGCCGGATGAAGTAAAAGAATTTGCTAAAAAAGCAGGATATCCGATTATTTTAAAAGCAACAGCCGGAGGCGGCGGCAAAGGTATGAGAATTGTAAGGTCTGATGATGAGGTTGAGACTAACATGAGTCTTTGTCAATCAGAAGCTCAGAATTTCTTTGGAAATCCTGATGTTTACGCTGAAAAATTCTTGGAAAATCCGCGTCATATTGAAGTTCAAATTTTGGGGGACAGTTTTGGAAATGTTGTACATTTAGGAGAAAGAGATTGCTCTATTCAAAGACGTCACCAAAAGCTGCTTGAAGAAGCTCCATCACCGGCTATTGATGAAGAAACCAGAAAAGAAATGGGTGCAGCGGCTGTGCGTGCGGCAAAGGCTATCAACTATGAAGGCGCAGGTACTTGTGAATTTTTGCTTGATCACGACGGCAAATGGTATTTTATGGAAATGAATACAAGAATTCAGGTTGAACATTGTGTTACTGAGATGATATCAAATGTTGATTTGGTTAGAGAACAGATTCTCGTAGCTGCCGGAGAAAAATTAGATTTTACTCAAGACGATATTATTTTAAGAGGGCATGCGATTGAATGCAGAATTAATGCTGAAAATCCGGAAAAAGACTTTATGCCGAATCCAGGACAAATTACAGGATACGTAACTCCGGGTGGATTTGGTGTAAGGGTTGATTCTCATGCATATCAGGACTATACAATACCGCCTTATTATGACAGTATGATAGGAAAATTGATTTGCTGGGGCAGAACAAGAAACGAGGCAAGAAGAAGAATGTATAGAGCCTTAAAAGAATATGTTATAACTGGTATTGAGACTACTCTTCCTTTCCATCAAGAAATAATAGAAGACCCTGTATTTATGAGCGGTAATTTTAACACCGGATTTATAGAGGATTTTTATAAAAGAAAAAGTAATAAAAAAGACCAATAAGGTCTTTTTTATTTTATTTAAGTTAACAAAATTTCTTATTGCTTATTTTTGTGTTAAAATTTTATATATGAAGTGGGTAAGTGTATTAGAAGATTTAAAAAATAAATTTAATTCAATGAGCAAAAAACGTAAAGCTTCTGTGGTAGCTTTTTTAGCTTTTGTTTTGTTGATTATGTGGGCATTTATTGCTGCGGGTATTATTACTCACAATTTTAACAGAAGTCAGCTTCAGACTGATAAAGATCGCCAAGAAGCTGCTATCCATGGAATTATTTTAACAGAGACAAAAGATAAAAATAAATATTGGGAAATATATGGCGAAAATGGCAATTATGACAGCAAAAACGGCATCGCAATGCTTGAGAACGTGATAGGAAATTTTTATGATGAAAATAATGAGGTTTCAATGAGCTTTGAGTCCTCAAAGGGTACTTATAATGAAAATAAAAAGCAAATAATATTGTATGAAGATACATTTATTGTAATGAAAGATTTGACAACTTTGAAAGCAAATAAATTGGAATGGAGCGGTAGAGATTTACCGATAATAGCAAAAGGAAACGTCAGAGTGTCAAGGAAAGAAGAATTTATTGCAACTGCGGATGAAATTGAGATTAGTCCGGATTATGATAAATTTAAATTAAAAGGAAAAACTGTTTCAAAAGTGTATGAGGAGAAGAAGTGAAAAGATTAATATTAACAATATTTATACTTACTGTCGGGTTGCTTGTTCAAGCATCTGATCTTGTTATAGAATCAAAAACTCAGAGTTATGCAGAACAAGAAAACAAAATTAAGTTTGATGGGGATGTAAAAGTTACCGTTGATGATTTAAAAGTAGTTGGTGATTCGGCGGATGTCAGCATGCAAGGTGATCAAAAACTTGATACTGCAACATTTTATGACAAACCTTATGCTTTTGAAGTTAAGAAAAACAAAAAAAGAGAAGTAAAGGCAAATATTTTACAGCTATCATTGATTACAAAAGTCGTAAAAGCTCAAGGGGATACTCAATCTATTGTGTTTGACGGCAAGATTCCTGTTGTTGTTGTGAATGCTGATGAGCAGGAGTATGACACAAAAACAGGTATTATGGTTGCAAAAGGTACTGTAACAATTCAGTACAAAGAATTAGAAACATTTTCAGATAAAGCAAAAATCAGAACCGATAAAAACGGGGATCTAAAAGATATTGAGCTTATAGGTAATGCGAGAATAAAAGAGCAAAAAGGAAATGATTCTTATGCAGATAATTTCTTTTATAACGCATCAACTAAAATGATGACAGCTACAGGAAATACAACATCAAATGTTATTATGGATGATGGTACGAAGCTTGTTTTGAAATCCAGCAGACAAGAATATGCGCAAGATAAAAATATTTTTAATGCATCGGGTAATGTTCAGGTTTGGTATCAGGACTATTATGCAAGAGGACCAAAAATTACTGTTTATCCGAACGCTGATGGCAAACCAAATGAAGTATATTTCTCTGGACGTTCAAGTATAACACAAGGTGTCAGAACAATTTTTGCAGATAAAATAAAAATGATTATGAAGCCAAAATCTTTCGAAGCAACCGGTAATACAAGAACTGTCATTAAAAATATCGGTTCAGGAGATAGCGAAAATGGTGACGGTATAGGACTGGGGCTATAATGGATAAAATTAATAAAGCATTAGAATTATTTAAAAAAGGTGAATATAAAGAGGCTATAGATGTTTTCAGTTCAGTATTGGAAACAGAAGGCGATAATGCGGAAATTTATAATAACATAGGCCTATGTTACGCAAATCTTGGAGATGATGAGAAGGCCGAAAAAAATTACTTAAAATCACAAGAATTAAATCCTAAAAATCCGCATGTCTACATAAACCTTGCAGATATTTATTATCGTCAAAAAGATATGGGAAGCGGAATTGAACTTATGTCTCAGGGAATATATGAGCTCCCCGAAAATTTAGTATTTAGGCACTATTTAGCTCGTTTTTATATGGAAGATGCAAAGCTTGATTTAGCTATAGATGAACTTGAACATATTCTTGAAAAACAGCCTGAAAATTATGATGTATACTATGATTTGGCAAGAGTACATTTCGAACTTGGAAATTATGCTTGTGCAATAGAAAATTTTGAAAATGTGTTGGAATATAAAAGTGAAAACCCACTGTTGTATTATGCTTTAGCTCAAGCTTATGAAGCAAATGACGAAATCGATAAAGCAATATCAAATTATTTGAAAGCAATAGCACACAATGATGCGTTTTCACCTGCTTATAAAAAACTCGGCATATTGTTTTTTGCAAGAGAGGATTATGAAGATGCTATTGAATATTTGGAAGATTATACCAAATTTGATATTCCGTCTGAAGAATCTTCAAAAGTTAATGATTTGATAGAAAGAATAAAGAAAAAATGCGCAAATATTGGGTAGCTTTTTCATCAATTGAAGAAATTAGCAGTTCTTTTATTTTAAGATTGTATAATCACTTTGGCAATATAGAAGAAGCTTTTTGTGCAACAGACTTGTCTTTTATAGAAGGCTTGAGTGTAAAAAAAGCCGAAGAGTTTATGCGGTTGCGGGATAAAGTAGATCCTGATATGGCATTAAAAGCGGTTGAAGACAGAGGAATAAAAATTTTAGCATATAGTGACGAGAAGTATCCTTATTTGTTGAAGCAAATCTCAGATCCTCCGGCTGTTTTGTATTATAAAGGCGATTTATTCTCTTGTAATCTTGGAAAGACATTAGCTGTTGTTGGTTCAAGACGAGCAACGAGTTATGCAAAAGATGCTCTTGCAAAAGTTATAGGCGGCCTTAAAAATACCGATCTTTGTATAGTATCGGGGTTAGCGTCAGGTATAGATACAACAGCCCATATTTCTGCTATAAATAACGATTTAAAAACAATAGGTGTTATAGCAAGCGGTTTTGATTTTGTATATCCTACGACGAATAAGGATTTGTACAAAAAATTGGAAAACGGATACGGTGCAGTTGTGTCAGAATATTATCCGACTTTTGAACCTTTAAAATTTAGATTTCCTCAAAGAAACAGAATTGTGTCCGGCCTTTCTTATGGGACTTTAGTTGCTGAGGCGTCTATAAAAAGCGGAGCGTTAATAACCGCAAACTTAACGCTTGAACAAGGCAGGGAATTGATGTGTATTCCAGGGCTTATTACCAATCCTAATACAGAAGGAATTTATAAACTTCTAAAAAACGGTGCGGCTCTTGTAACTTGTGCAAATGATGTTTTAGAAGCCTTGGGTTGGGAACTGAAAATAGAGCAGCAAAATTTATTTCCGGATTTAAGTGAAGATGAAAAAGTAATATATGAAGCTTTGGAAATTGAAGATAAAGGAGTTGATGAACTTCAAGCATACACAAAATTAAGTATAGACAATTTACTTACATATCTGACAACTATGGAATTAAAAGGGATAATTAAGCAAGTAGAAGGGGACAGATACAGGATTGAAATAAGGTAATTTTGTGAATAAATTTGCCTGTTGGCATTGCTTGTGGTAGTGTAAATGTATAGCGGATAAAAAGATGGCAGAAGCAGCAAAAAAAGAAAAATCATTAGTAATAGTTGAGTCTCCTGCAAAATCTAAAACAATAAAAAAAATATTGGGAGATGGCTTTCAAATTGAAGCAAGTTTCGGACACGTCAGAAATTTGCCGGCAAAAGACCCTGCAACTCAAAATTTGGGATTCGATGTAAATAACAATTTTGAACCTAAATTTGAAATTATTCAAGGGAAACAGACGGTTGTTAAAAAATTAAATGATATAGCAAAGAAAGTCGATAAAATTTATCTTGCATCCGACCCTGATCGTGAAGGTGAGGCTATTGCCTGGCATGTTCGTCAGTTGCTGAAAGTGCCGGATGAAAAGATTTTGAGAATTGTTTTTAATGAAATTACACCTAAAGCTGTTAAATATTCTGTTGATAATCCAAGAGCTATTGATATGGATATGGTTCAGGCACAACAAACAAGACAGATATTGGATAAACTTGTAGGTTTTAAATTAAGTCCGGTTTTGTGGAAGCAAATCGGAAACAGAAATCTTTCTGCAGGACGTGTGCAATCTGTTGCTTTGCGTATGATTTGCGAGAGGGAAGAAGAAATTGAAGCATTTGTTCCGCAAGAGTATTGGTCAATACATGCGGAGTTGGATAAGGATGGAAAATCATTTGAAGCTGAAGTTTCAAAAATAAAAGATAAACCTGTCGAAAAAAATATTCCAAATCAAGAAGAAGCACAAAAAATAGTAGATTATTTGAGTGGAGCCGGCAGAGAATTTGAAATTTCAAAAGTTACGCAAAAAACAATAAAACGCAAGCCGACAGCGCCTTTTATAACTTCAACTTTACAGCGTGCAGCAAGCTCAAAATTAGGTTTTGGTGTTCAAAAAACTATGCAGGTTGCACAAAAACTCTATGAAGGTATGGAAATAGATGGTACACCTGTTGGTTTGATTACTTATATGAGAACAGATAGTGTTCGTGTTTCTGATGATGCTCAGAATATGGCAAAAGATTTTATTTTAAATAATTATGGCGAAAAGTATTATCCAAAAACACCTAATACTTATGTAAAGGGGAAACAAAATGTTCAGGATGCGCACGAAGCTATTAGGCCATCTTATCCTGAAAGAACACCGGAAAGTATTAAACAATATTTGGATAACGATCAATATAAATTATACAAGTTGATTTGGGATAAATTCATGTCGTCACAAATGGCGAATGCAGAAGTTGCAAATAAGTCTCTTGAAATTAAAGCCGGAGATTATACTTTGAAAGCCGGTACAAGCAAGGTTACTTTTGACGGTTTTTTGAAACTTTATAATGATACTGAGGAAGATGAAAAGACCGATGAGGCAAAAATTCCCGATTTGGAAAAAGGCGATAAGGTTACTTGCAAAAAGGTAAACCCAAAACAACACTTTACTCAGCCGCCTCCCAGATATAATGAAGCATCTTTGGTAAAGGCTTTGGAAGAACATGGGATCGGTCGTCCATCAACTTATGCAACAATTATTACGGTAATCCAAACGAGAAAATATGTGGAAAAGAGGGATAAGGCGCTTCATCCTACGCTTTTAGGCAGAACTGTTTCAAAACAATTATGTGCGCAATTCGCTGATATTATGGATTACAAATTTACAGCAGGTATGGAAAGTAAATTAGACCAGATTGCTGAAAAAAAAGCTGTTTGGAATAAAGTTCTCGCTGATTTTTATACTCCGTTTATTCAAGAAGTTGATAAAGCTCTTCAAAATAATGAAAGAGTAAAAATTGAAAGCAAAATAAAATGTCCTAATTGCGGGAAACCAATGGTTTTAAGAACAAGTAAATCAGGTTCTCAATTTTTGGGATGTTCAGGTTTTCCTGATTGCAAGACTATGATGTCGCTTAATGCACTAACGGAAAATCCTGATGAAAATTCTCAAGAACAAGAAGTTTGCGAAGAAAAATGCGAAAAATGCGGTTCAGATATGATATTTAAACATGGTCCGTACGGCAAATATATGGAATGTACAAACGAAGAATGCAAACACAGAAAACCTTATAGAAAATCAACAGGAGTAAAGTGCCCTAAATGTGGTGATGGTGTAATTGTTGAGAGAAAATCCAAAAGAGGAACTATATTTTTTGGGTGTGATAAATATCCTAATTGCGATTTTACTCTTTGGAACGAACCAACCGGTGAAACTTGCCCTGAATGTGGCTCGCTTCTGGTAAAAAAGGTCTTGAAAAAAGGAACAACTATAGCTTGTTCAAGTATGAAGTGTCATTATAAAAAAGAAGAGATTTCTGAGGTGCAAGATGAATCCTGATTTGTATGAAAGATATTTGGCAAAAAAAGCTAAAAAACTCGGAATTTCCGTTGAAGAACTAAAAGCTCGTGGTACATCATCAACAGCAAATTCAGAACAAAATAATGTATCTCAGGGAAATCAGTATGTTCAACAAACAATTCAGGATCAGCTGAATGAGCAAAAATCAGCTGAAGTGCAACCTGTCTTGCACCAAGAAACAACAGAGGTGCCTTCATATGTTTTCGGACCATCAAAAATGTCAGCAATACAAGAAACTCAAAATTTTAATAACAATATAAATGACACAAGAGAAAACAAATTTGCACTAATCGGTTATCCGCTCGGACATTCTTTATCAAAAGTTATACACGAAGCAGGTTTTAAAAGTCTTGGTGTAAATGCTACATATGATATTCTGGAGACTCCGCCTGACGATTTAGTTGACAGATTAAAGTTTTTAAAGACAAGTGGTTATAAAGGTTTTAATGTTACTATTCCGTTAAAGCTTCCAATATCTTTATTTGTGAATGAAGTAGATAAATATGCGGATTTAGCAAGAGCAATTAATACAGTGTATATAGAGGCTGATAAATCTTTAAAAGGATATAATACAGACGTAATAGGCTTTAAAAGGGCTATTCCCGCAGATATAGATTTACGAGGAAAGAGTGTTGCAATTTTGGGCACAGGCGGAGCTGCCCATGCTGCTTGCGTTTCGTTGAGCGAATGCGGTGTGAAAAATATAGACTTTTTTACAAGAAATATTCCTAATACGATTGATTTAATGGGATATGTGAGGAGAAAATTTCCGTCCATAACTTTTAACGTGTATCAAATAGAAAATATAAGAGCGTTGAGTGAGTATGATATGCTTGTCAATACAACCCCTATTGGTATGCTAGGCAAAGCCGGTGATATGATGCCGGTTGAGGAATATGCTCTAAAAACATTAAAACCTGAAGCAATTGTTTATGATGTAATTTATAATCCTAAAAAAACAGTTTTGATAAAAGCCGCAGAAAAATTAAAATTGAGAACAATAACCGGTCTTGATATGCTTATTTATCAGGCTGTGACTGCTCAAGAAAAATGGTTTGGCAATACTCCTGATTTTAAAGATATGAAAATAGCAGCCTTAGAGGCTCTTTAGTTTATTCATATCTAAGTGCATCAATAGGATTAAGCAAAGATGCTTTGTATGCCGGATAAAATCCGAATATAATTCCGACAAGACCTGAAAAAGAAAATGAAATTAGTATTGGTAATAAAGTGAATACTACAGGTCTTCCCGTCGTAATACCAAATATCAGAGCAATAACAACTCCTGTTACAACTCCGATTAAACCTCCGACAAGTGCTAAAACAAGTGCTTCAACAAGGAATTGCAAACGGATATCCTGAGCTCTTGCACCAATTGCCATTCTTATTCCGATTTCTTTTGTACGTTCTGTTACAGAAACTAGCATAATATTCATAACACCAATTCCGCCAACCAGTAATGAAATCGCAGCCACAAATATAAGAAAAATTGTAATAGATTTTACATTAGCTTTTAAAGATTCTTGAAATTCTGCATTGTTTCTAATTTCAAAATCATTTGCCTGACTCTTTCCAAGGTTATGTCGGGCTCTTAAAACTTCTTCAATATCCTGTTCCGCAAGAGCACTATCTTCAACAGATGCTGCTTTTACTAAAATTTGATTAACAGAACCCGGAAAATCTGTGCCGAAAATTTTTCTTTGTGCTGTTGTAAGTGGAATCAATATCAAATCATCTTGATCGAAAGGTCCTGATTGTCCTTTTGATTTTAATATACCGATAACTTTAAAAGGAACGTTACCTATTCTTAAAATTTTGCCTGTTGCATCAATATCCCCGAAGAGTTCAGTTTCAACTGTGGCACCAATTATTGCTACTTTTGCAGCATTTCTGTCATCATCTCTTGTGAAAGATTTTCCTGTTTCTATTTCATAATTTTTTACATAAAGATATGGTGAGGTTACTCCATATATTGTTGTTTGCCAGTTTTGATTGCCATACATAACTTGTTTTGAAGAACTCATAAGTGGTGCAACAGCTTCAACTCCTCGGGCATTCTTTTTAATTGCTTCAGCATCTTTTACACTAAGAGTAGGCTTTGAGCCCATACCCATTGAAACACCACCTGTTTTTGCCGTAGCTGAGCGAATTGTGAGCAGGTTTGACCCCATAGATTCCATGTTCTCCTGAACTTGTTTGTTTGTGCCGGAGCCTATTGCTAACATTGCAATAACAGCGGATACACCTATAATTATACCCAAAGATGTCAGTGCTGAGCGCATTTTGTTTACTCTGAGCGATTTTAAAGCTATTTTTAATGTCGATTTAAAGTCTATCATATTTTTATGAGATTCTTCGGCGCTGTTGTATTATTCTGAGCGAAGCGAAGAATCCCAAATGTTTCGCTCAGAATGTTTTTATGTTTCTCTGTTTCTGGTTTTTAACCATTCATTTTTTTGTAAATCAGAAATAATTTTTCCGTCTTTAAATTTTAGTATTCTTTTTGTGTATTGAGCAATATCCGGTTCATGTGTGACTAATACCACAGTTTTACCGTATTTTTCATTTAGATTTACAAAAAATTCCATTACATCAATACTTGTTTTTGTGTCTAGGTTTCCCGTAGGTTCATCAGCCAATATCAATGGGGCGTCATTCACTAATGCTCTTGCTATTGCAACTCTTTGTTGTTGTCCGCCTGACATTTGGGACGGCATATTTGACTCTTTGGCTTCTAAACCAACTATTTTAAGAGCCTTTCTCGCTCTTTCATACCGCTCTTTTTCGGGTATTCCCTTGTAAATCATCGGCATTGCAACATTATCAAGAGCTGATGTCCTTGATATTAAATTAAAACCTTGAAAAACAAATCCTATTTTATTGTTTCTGATATCCGAAAGTTGATTAGAATTTAGAGAGAATACATCAATTCCGTCCAGATGATATTGACCAGAGGTCGGTTTATCAAGTGTTCCGAGCATATTCATACAAGTAGATTTACCCGAACCTGATGCTCCCATAATAGCAACAAATTCTCCTTCTTCAATAGAAAAAGAAACGTCATTAAGGGCGTAAAATTTTTCTTCGCCCATTTGATATATTTTTATTGCATTTTTTACATCAATTAATGTCATTTATAACCTCGGAACTCGAGTCCTTTGTTGTGAAGATTTCTTTTTGTTTTTGTTATCTTGAGCACTAATAATAACTTTCATACCTTCTTGAAGTTCGGAAGAGATAACCTCTGTTGAATTGTCGTCATTTGCACCTGTTTCAATTTCTATACGTTTAGGTTTACCGTTTTCAAGAATCCAAATTCCCTGTTGTTTGTATTTTTGACCGTTAGTTTCAGGAGTGAACTTAAGTGCCAAATTCGGTACACAAAGCACATCTTCGCTTTTGCTCGTAATGATAGAAACATTAGCAGTCATTCCGGGTTTCAGCTTCAAGTCTTCATTGTCAACGTCAACAATGACAGTATATGTGACAACATTAGAAACAGTTGTTGGTGAGAGTCTGACTTGTGAGACTTTTCCTTTGAAATCACTGTCAGGGTATCCGTCAAGAGTATATGTAACTTCCTGCCCTTCTTGAACTTTTCCTATATCAGCTTCTGAAACGCTAACTTCAATTTGCATTTTAGTTAAATCTTGTGCGATAGTGAACAATTCAGGAGCTTGAAAACTTGCTGCGACCGGTTGACCAAGGTCGATTTCTCTGGAAATTACTGTTCCGTCAACAGGTGCTATAATTTTCGTATATCCCAAATTTGTTTGTGCTGTTTGTAATGATGCTTGATATTGACTTATTTGTGCCCTTGCCGCATTGATTTGTGCTATATCTGCCATATATGTACTATATTTTTCGTCAAGTTCACTTTTTGCAACAAAGTTTTTTGCATATAAATTTTTGTATCTTTGATATTGTTTTTCATCAAAATCTGCAACAGCCTGCAGCCTTGCCAAATTTGCTTGAGCATTTATTATTTGGGCTTGATTTTGTTGAACTTGTGCTTCAAAATTAGCGGGGTCGATTTGAGCTAAAAGCTGTCCTTTTTTTACTTCGGAATTATAATCAACATAAATTGCTTTAATAAGTCCCGATACCGTTGAACCGACAGAAACTGTGTTAACAGGATTTATGGTTCCTGATGCTTCAACATATTCTGTAATTGTGCATAAATTAAGATCTTTTGTTTTATATTTTACTTGATTGCTGCTAACTATGCCCAAGCAGGCTGTAGCTGCAACAATTATTGCAGCACAGGCAAAAAGATATCTTTTTTTAATGTTTTTTAGATTTTCTATCATTCTTGTTATCCTCAATAGATGTTGTTACACTTTGTGGAAGTGCAATTGCTTTTTCTAAATTTGCTCTTGCAACATTGTAGTTATAAACAGCTTGAACATAATTTACTTGAGCATTGTTATAATTAACTTTTGCATCTTGAAGCTCAATGTAATCACCTAAACCAACAGCATATCTGCCGTCAGCAAGCTCAAAATTTTCAAGTGTTTGTTTTACTTTTACTGCTAATAATGGTATTTGTTTTTCAAATTGAATCATATTTACATATAAATTTTGAACTTCAAAATATATATCTTGTTTAGCCATATCAATTTCATTTTCAGCTATTTCAACTTGAACTTTCGCGTTATCAATTCTATGTTTTTGACCTTTAATGTTTACTGAAGAAGATAAGTTTACTCCAACGTTAAAAGAATTTGAATTGTATTCATTTCTGTATCCGTATCCGGCTCTGGCTGAAATTTCGGGTAAGTATTCTCGTTTTGTGTATTTCAAAGATTCTTTCATTGCGTTTAATGTTGCATCAAAAGCTTTTAAATCAGGGCGATTCTTATATGCCAGTTTTACAGATTCCTCAAAAGTATAAGGAAAAGGTTCAAATTCGTAATTTTCAAGAACGTTAATTTTTTCCACTTGAGAGGTTAAGAATGCGTTTCCAACATCTTCAGGCGGTACGCTCATATCGTACTTTTCATCAATTTTTTCTAAACTTACCGGTGTAAGTTTATGTTCAAAATTGAATGTTTCTGTATTTTCTATTTCATATTCGGGGGCAAAAGCTATATACATAGAGTTGTTAAGCAAAACGAGAGCATTTTGATAAAGCTTTTCAGAATTAACCAATGTAACTTTTGAATCACTTAAATATACTTCAGCATTAACCAAATCAATTTTGGATTTTACGCCTTCATCAAAATAGGCTTTTGTTCGCTGGTAATTTCTTTCATTTATTTGTACATTAGCTTTGTTTATATCAACAGTTGCTTTTGCGGCCAATACGCCATAGTAATTGGTTTTTACAGCAAAAATTGTATCTAATACTGTCTTTTCAAAATCATAGAGAGATGCAATTCTGTTAAAATTATACATTCTAATATTAGCGTTAGTTTTGCCAAAGTTCCATATCAATTGGTTAATACTGGCTTCTGCTGTATAAGCACCATTGTTGTTAGAATTTCTGTCTGTATGTGTGTCAGTAAAATTGTATCCTGTTCCAATACCGAGCGTTGGAAAATATCCGGATTTTGCTATTCCAAGATTCCCTTTAGATATTTTATAATTGTATCTTGCTTTTTTTATTTTTGGACTGTTTTGTAATGCTATATTTATGCAGTCATTAATACCAAGAACGGCGTGCTTTTCTATGCTCATCTGTTCAACAGCGCCGGCTGATAATACAGATAAGCAAACACTTATTAATGCTATTCTTTTTATAAACTTCAAATAAATTTCCTCTTACAATATTATAACGATAAAGTGCCTAATTTTGTTCATTATTTATATTTTGTAATATTTTTGTTTATCAAATTATTCTTTAATTGTCCAAAAATCTTTTTGAAGCATAACCATAAAAGGAATTAATTCAAGACGTCCGACAAGCATATTTATAATATAAATAATTTTAGATACAAAGTGCAGACTGTCATAATTGCCCATGGGCCCTGTAGTTACGGCTACTCCTGGGCCTATGTTGCCAAGCGATGATATTGCACCCGTTAATCCGACAGCGCTGTTATGTTCAAGAATAGAAATTAAAATTGCTGTTGTTCCAAAGATTAAAAAGTAGAAAAATACAAATACAATAATTTGTCTTGTTGTTTCCGGCGGAACTGTTTTGTTATCAAGTTTAATATTTACAACAGCATTGGGATGAAGAATTTTTAATATTTCACTTTTCATTGATTTAAAAATTACAAGCCATCTTGCCATTTTTATACCACCGCCGGCTGAACTTGCACAAGCTCCCATGAACATAACAATGAATAAAAATAATTTAGATGTATAATTCCATTTCTCAAAATCAACACTTGCAAAACCTGATGATGTTGTAATACTGACTACTTGAAAAATTGCATCTCTTATATTTTCAACAATGTTTGTGTGATGGTTTAAAAATAGTGATAACGCTATTAGAGCACTCATTATAATTACTGAGAAAAAATATGTTCTAAATTCTTCGTTTTTAAACAAAGAAAAAGGATTTTTTTGCATTATAGCTTTATATTGAAGATTAAAACTTATACCGGCAATAAACATAAATGTCAAAACTATCCACGTTATACTGGCTGAATGATAGCCGTATATGCTTTCCGGGTTAGGTGAGAAACCGCCTGCTGATAATGTTGACAAAGAGTTGCAAAGAGCATCAAAAGGTGCCATTCCTTTCCAAATAAGCAGTGCAATCTCTGCAATTGTTAAGCTCAAATATATTTTCCACAAGGCGGATGCAGTATTTCTAATTCTTGGTGTAAATTTATCCTCAGTAGGACCTGGAGCTTCGGCAAAAAACATCTGACGTCCTGCAACTGCAAACTGGGGTAATATCGCTATGAATAACACAATAATTCCTAAACCGCCAAGCCATTGAGTTAATCCTCTCCAAAAGAAAAATGAATGCGGATAATCAAAATTTGTTAAAATAGTTGCGCCTGTTGTTGTTATGCCGGAAACCGCTTCGAATAGCGCATTTATAAAAGAAAATTTAAAGAATAAATACGGTATTGATGCGATAAATCCGAATACAATCCATGTCATTGCGACTATAAAAAGAGCTTCGGATTTTTTAATGTCGTTTAAATTCTCAAGTTCTTTTGCATTGGGAATATATTGCCTCAAAATGTATCCAAAAATTATAGATATTGCTGAAGCTGTAATGAACGGCAGTGTGTTTTCGTGATAAAACAAAGAGACGGCGATAGGTGCAAGCATAACAAGCCCTATGTACATCATAACTAATCCTATTGCATTTGCCAGATAATTTAAGCGCATACAAAAAATTCCTTTATTTTTGGCGCGTTTTCAGCTGTGGTAAAAATAATTAAAACATCTCCTGAGTGAATTTCAGTATTACCCTTTGGAATTATGACTTTATT
This sequence comes from uncultured bacterium, assembly GCA_902772945.1. Classification (GTDB taxonomy): domain Bacteria; phylum Cyanobacteriota; class Vampirovibrionia; order Gastranaerophilales; family Gastranaerophilaceae; genus Stercorousia. Next base: position 14,597 of record CACYCU010000024.1, read on the forward strand.
TCTTCTTTGCATTACTCCAATTATGGCTCTTGCCGGAAACTTTATTTCCATAATCATTTTTCCGTCAAATTCTTTTGGTGTAAGAATCTCAATAACTTCACCTTGTCCTTGTTCAACAGTAGCTAGTATATCTGCGCCGTTTTCTTGAAGGTCATTTTTTACTTCATTAAGCGCAGAATTTTTTGCTGATATTGCAATATCAATACCAACTTTTTCAAATAACGGTATGTTTAAAACTTTTGATACTCTTGATATTACACGTTTTGCACCAAGCTGTTTAGCCAACAATGAGCATAAAAGATTACGTTCGTCATTGTTTGTGATACTTATGACAACATCAGCTAAGCCAATCTCTTCTTCATCAAGGAGCTTCATATTAGTTCCATCACCATTAATTATAAGAGTATTTGTAAGGTTTTCTGCCAAAAATTCACAACGTTCATGATCTTTTTCAATGATTTTTGTTTTAATTTTTAAATTTTCCAATGTTTTTGCAAGCATTCTGCCAACAGTTCCGCCGCCAATAATTGCAACGGTTTTTATAACTTCTTTTTCATGGAAAAAGGTTCCTGCAAGAATGTCAAGCGAATGTGATGTACCCATAAAAATGAGCTTATCACCTTCTAAAATTTCGGTTTCACCGTTTGGTATAAACAATTGTCCTTCTCTTGTTAATCCAACCATTAGAGTGTCTTGAGTAAAACCGCAATCTTTAACTTTTTTGCCGGTTATAGGCAAGTTTTGCTTTACTTTGTATTCTAAGAGTCTTGCTCTGCCGTCTGCAAAATTTTCAACATCCAGTGCTTGGGCAACCGTAACAATTCTGAAAATTTCCTGAGTCAAAAGTTCTTCCGGCCATATAATATAGTCAATAAAGAAATTTCCGTAATTTTCGCTGTTTTTCTCAAAATTCAAAGTGTTTTTATATTCTTCTTTGCTTACAAAACAAATTGTTCTGACTCCTCCAAATTGTTTTGCCGAAAGACAGGCTACAATATTTGCTTCATCTATGCCGGAACAAGCAATAAAAATATCTGCATTTTTAATATCTGCATTCTTTAAAACTTCAATATTGGAAGCATTCCCTGATACAAAACTTATATCCAGATTTGCAAGTTCTTTTGCTCGATTTTCTTCTTTGTCGATTATTGTTATATCGTGGTCTTCAAAAAACTCTGTTGCCAAAAGACATCCGATTTCTGTAGCACCGTAAATTACAATCTTCATAACAGGGATTATATATGAATAAAAAAAATTTTACAAGTTTGCAACATTTGGCAAAAATTTTTATTCAGCGGTTTATAAATACAATATGCAAATAAGACTAGACAACTATGAAAAATGTTATCCAAAACGGTTAAAAAGAATTTTCCGTTCAAATATAAATTATCAAAATTATGATTCTTATATTCCCTATATGAAGCAAGCTACTGTTGGATCTTTGCCTAATGAGATAGTACAGTTATTTTCGAAGAATAAAGCCCAAAATATAAAATTTTTTCAGAATGCTCTTTCAGATATAGTTACTTATGTCAGGGAAACAAGATCCTTTATGGATAAGAAAAAACATAAATTGTTTGATTTTGAGGCTTATGACTATGAAAAAGTGGCTATATATGAAAAAAGGCTGTCAAAAAGATTAAATTCTCAAATAAGGCGAATTTTGCCTAAAGGAGTAACAGCTGAATTGAAATTTGTTGACAGCGGCGGGTTTGCAAATGTCTTTAAACTTTCGTTGAAGAAAAAAAACGGTCAAAAAATAATGCATGATAAAGCAATAAAAATTTTTTATAATATTCAAGAACCTTTAAATTGTCACAAGCCTTATCATAACAATTATGCAGAAGCAAATTTTTGGACTTTTCTAAAATTTATTGCAGGTCATAAATTAGACAAGACTCAGTTTACAAGGCATTATTTTTCAGATTTAAAAAGTGGTTATAGTATTACAGAATTTGCGGATAAAGATATTTGTCCCACCAAAAAAGAACTCAGCTTAACTCATATGCTGCATATTTTTTATTCTGATTATTCTAATAATAAACCAATATATGGGAAATTTTATGATGCCGGTGGATTTGAAAAAAGAAAAAATTTTATAAATGATAAAGTTGTTTGGTCAACTTATAAAAAAATGCTTAACAGAAATTCAAGAGCAGAGAAAGAACTTGTGATATCAAATCTTAAAAATCTTGTAAAAAATCCCAAAACTCCCCACAGAAGTAAGATAAAAAAAGCAATCGAGCTATTTTTGCAAGATAGTAAATTGATCGATGAACAGAGTAAAAAACATCTAAGCCGTTATGGAAAATTTATAAAATTTATAAAAACTAAACTCGGTCTAGAAAGCGATTTGCTTGATTATCAATAAACCATATATAATAAGGTAATTTAAAACTTGAAGTGCAATAATTGCGATAATTGGTGAAAAATCTATTCCGTTAAAGGGCGGTATAATCTTTCTAAACGCATTCAAATACAAATCTGTTGCATCTCTAAGTCCTTGAAAAGGCTGTTTGTACCAATCAATTGACGGAACAAAACTTAAAAGGCACCTTACAAGTATTAACCAAAAATATATTTGAAATAAATTATTTACTACAAAAATTAACTTATCAATCATATCTCGTTCCTATAGCTGTGAATTCTTTTTAGTATCTTTGCAAGAGCAATTTTCTCTTTCTTCCGGTAATTTTTCAATCATTTTGAATAATAAATTCTTAAGATTAGCCACATTTGAATTAAATACTTGAATAACTTCGTGATGAGAAACGGGAGGAACATCTCCGACAAGACCTGCATCATAATCTGTTATTAATGAAATATTTAATGGGCACATATCCATTTCTTTAACCAAATAAGCTTCAGGATACGCTGTCATATTAATAACTTCCCAACCTTGGTTTGTAAAGAATTTGGATTCTGATTTTGTAGAAAATCTTGGGCCGTTAATTACAACAACTGTACCGCTTTCATGAACAGTTATTCCCAATTCTTTAGCTGTATCAATTGCAAGCTTTCTTAATTCAGGACAATAAGTTTCTGCCGCAGAAGGATGTGTAACAATTGGACCTTCAAAGAATGTTGATTTTCTGCCGTCTGTCCAATCTATAAATTGATCGCAAATAACAAAATCGCCGGGTTTTACTTGTTTTTGTAGACTTCCTGCTGCGCATGGAGATATAACACGTTTACAGCCAATGTGTTTCATTGCCCATACATTAGCTCTGTAATTAATCAGATGAGGTAATATAGTGTGATTTCTTCCATGTCTTGGCATAAATGCTACTCTATGATTACCGATTTTGCCTATAAATAAGCTGTCACTTGGCATACCATACGGAGTGTCAATTTTTACTTCTTAAAAAAATAAAAAAAATTTATAAA
>CACYCU010000025.1 GCA_902772945.1 uncultured bacterium
AGTTTTTGTTGATACTTTTGTAATATTGACATTAAATGCTTTAGTTATAATCTCAACATTATACACACCGGACGGTCTTTTGGCTGCAGGCTATAACGGCGATATTACCGAGATATTAAATAAAACAAATCTTGTTCAAACCGCATTTGGCAGCGTTATGGGCAATTCGTTCGGAGCTGTATTTGTAGCAACCTGTTTAACATTTTTTGCATTTTCTACAATATTAAGTTGGAATTTATTTGGCAAGGTTAACGTAGTTTATTTGTTTGGCAAAAAGTATCCTGTGGCTTCAAAAGTTTTATACTCACTTATTTGTTTATTTTTTATAATGTTGGGTACCATCGTTTCAAGTGATTTTGTCTGGGAATTGACAGATATGTTTAACAACCTTATGGTAATTCCTAATGTTATAGCGTTGTTTGCACTTACAGGGTTGGTTTTATCTGTTCTTAAAAATAAAAACAATTAATATTTTTATGATATTATAAAGTAAAAAGGAAGAAAAATTATGAAAATGTCAAAATTGTTTGTACAAACTTTAAGAGAGTACCCTTCAGATGCTGAAGTTATTTCTCATAAATTACTTGTAAAAGCCGGATATATAAGAAAACTTACATCAGGAGTATATAATTATTTACCGCTAATGTGGAGAGTTTTAAAAAAGGTTGAAAATATTATCAGAGAAGAAATGGACGCTGCAGGAGCTCAAGAACTTTTAATGCCGTTCGTTCAGCCAAAAGAATTGTGGGAAGAATCAGGCCGTTGGGAAGTATACGGCAAAGAGCTTATGCGTCTTAAAGACAGACACAATAGAGAAATGTGTCTTGGACCGACACACGAAGAAATTATTACATCTATCGCCCGCGACGGCTTAAAATCATACAAGCAGCTGCCCGTAAATTTATATCAAATACAATCAAAATTCAGAGATGAGGTAAGACCCCGTTTCGGACTTTTGAGAGGCAGAGAATTTATTATGAAAGATGCGTATTCTTTTGCCAAAACCCAAGAAGAGCTGGATAAAGAATATAAGAATATGTGGAATGCTTATACAAAAATCTTCAAAAGATGCGGTTTGGAGACAAAAGCTGTGCAATCTGATTCAGGAGCCATCGGAGGAAACGTTTCTCACGAATTTATGGTAATCACAGATACTGATGCAGGAGAAAATGACGTATTTTATTGTAGCTCTTGCGATTATTCAGCAAATTCAAACCATGCAATATCTAATCTTCCATCAGCTATTGTAGACGGAGGATTTGATGAAGCAAAAATTGTAGATACTCCAAATGTTGGTTCAATAGAAGAGTTAAGCGAATTTTTACATTGCCCGCAAACTGTAATTTGTAAGGCACTTGTTTATATAGTTGATAAGGCGCCGGTTATCGCACTTATAAGAGGTGATAAAACTGCAGAAGAAACTAAATTGTTGAATGCTGTCGGTGGACTTGATATAAGAATAGCAACTCCTGCTGAAATTGAAGAGTTGATGAAAAATAACGGATTTAACGCAATAGCCGGATTTATCGGACCAAAAGGCCTAAAAAAATACGGCGAATACGATGTTAAAATTATTGCTGATAAAACGGTTACAGAACTTAAAAACTTTGTAATAGGTATTAACCAAACCGATAAGCACTTGGTTGGTGCAAATTGGGGAGTTGATATAGAACTTCCTCTGCAAATAGAAGACATACGACTTGTAGAACGCGGGGAACTTTGTCCTCAATGTGGTAAACCATTAAGTGTTACAAGGGGTATAGAAGTCGGAAATATTTTCCAATTAGGTACAAAATATTCAAAACCGATGAACGCTGTTTACCTTGATGTCGACGGAAAAGCAAAACCCTACATTATGGGATGTTATGGAATTGGAGTTACAAGGACTGCTGCTGCCGCTGTTGAGGCGCACTATGATGAGTTCGGAATAAAATGGCCTGTTGCAATTGCGCCATACCACGTTGTGATAGTTCCTGTTAACATAAAAGATGAACTTCAAATGTCTGTTGCTGAAAAAATGTATGAAGAGCTCAAAAAACAAGGTATAGAAGTCGTATTGGATGACAGAGATGAAAGGGCCGGCGTAAAATTTAAAGATGCTGATTTGATTGGTTTTCCATACAGAATAACTGTCGGTAAAACTATCTCTGAAGGATTGGTTGAATTTAAAACAAGAGAAACCGGAGAACAAGTTCAATATAAACCTGACGAAGCCGTAAAATCAATAGTTGAAGCAATAAAAACTAAACTTTCGGCAAATCAACTATAGGAGTTGCTCCGTTCAAATCTATATAGCGAAAAAAGTTAAGGACAATCCCCGGCGCAAAAAAGTAATTATTGTTCACCGGAGTAATTTTTAATAAAGAATTTGCGCTATCTACTCTTGTGACACTGGCAAGATATTGTTTTCCTGCCGCAGTAAACAGGATATACCCCGCTTTTGATTGAATTTCTTCAATATCAAATCGATTTGCTTTTGCAGATGCTATAGCAACATAAAATAATTTTTCCGATGGAATTTTATAATTTCTCGTACATATTTTAAATTCAACGTTTTGCGGTGTAACCAAACTTATATTTGCATCATCTGCATATACAGCTATTCCCGAAAATAAAAATACAAGTATTATTAAATATTTTATTGTTCTTTCCATGATTCACCTACATTAATATCAATCAAAAGCGGAACTGAAAGCGGTTGATTCAATTCCATAGCTTCCTTTACAAGTTTTTTTACTGTTTCTAATTCCGGTTTATAAACTTCAACAACAAGTTCATCATGCACCTGAATTATCATTTTTGATTTTAAATTATATTCCTTTAATTTTTTAGCAAATTCTATCATAGCAATTTTCATCAAATCAGCAGCTGTCCCTTGAATTGGTTGGTTAATTGCTGCCCTTTTTGCAAAATCTCTTATCATTGCATTTGAACTTGAAAGTTCCGTTGCCAAATATCTTTTTCTTCCAAAAATTGTCTCAACATAACCCTTTTCTTGAACTTCCATTACTGTTGCTTCCATATATGCTTTCACTTTTGGATAGGTAACAAAATATTTTTCAATAAAATCCTCTGCCTCAGTATTTGAAATACCTAAAGATTTTGCCAATCCATATTTACTTTGACCGTAAACAATACCAAAATTTACAGCCTTTGACTTATATCTCATTTCTTTTGTCACATTTTCTACAGGGACTTCAAAAACCTTTGACGCAGTTAGTGTATGAACATCCATCCCGTTATTAAAGGCTTCTGACAAATGAGCATCTTGAGTAATATGAGCAAGCAGACGTAATTCTATTTGCGAATAATCTGCAGACAATATTAAATAGTCATTTTTGTTTTGAGGTGCAAAAGCATTACGAATTTTATTACCTTCTTCAGTTCTTATCGGTATATTTTGCAAATTTGGGTTTGAAGATGATAAACGTCCTGTAACAGTAACTGTCTGATTGTATGTAGTATGAATTCTTTTGTCTTTAGGACTAATCAAAGCAGGCAAAGCTTCTGTGTATGTTGATTTTAGTTTTGAATATTTCCTATACTCTAAAATTAACTTTGCTATCTCGTATTCTTCTGATAATTCTTCCAAGACTTCAGCACTGGTTGAGAAAGCAGCTTTTCCTCTCTTTTTCTTTGATTTTAGCCCTAATTTTACAAACAAAACTTCACCGACTTGTTTTGGAGAATTTATATTAAATGTGCATCCGGCAAGATTGTAAACAGAAGATTCTATCTCAAACAATTTTGAATTCATAATTTCAGTAAGTTGAGATAAGTATTCAACATCAACAGACACACCATTATATTCCATATCGGCTAGAACTAAAGATAGAGGAGTTTCAATATTGTATACAATTTTTAATTCATCTTCCGACAAAGTTTTATTCCAATACTTTGCAAGCTCTATTATTGATGCGCATTCATCCGATATGTTATTTAAAACATTTTCTATCGGCGCATCACAAATTTTTAAAGGATTTTTCTTATCAAATTCTGCATAAGGTATAATTGCATGATTTAGCTGCTCTAAAACTTGTACATCAAGTTCATGTTTTCTAGAAGAATCATAAACATAGCTGGCAAGCATTACATCAAAAATAATACCTTTTGCATTAATTTCAATGTTTCTCAAAATATTATATTGATTTTTTGAGTCATAAACAAACTTTTTTATTTTATCCGACTCAAATATCGGTTTCAGTTCGGAAATAACATCTTCAATTCTTAACTGATTAGAAAGATTTGCATGCCTTACCGGAACATAATAAACACTTGATTCTGACAAACCGTCAAACGACAACCTGTCATCATTATTTATTTTTACACTATCATTTATTGCAAATGCAAATCCATAAATTTCTGATTCTACAGCATTGACATAATCCGCATAAATTTTAAAAGAAAAAGCTTCTTGATTATATAACAAGTTTACCAATTTCTTTAGGTCCTGACTATCTGAAATCAATTTTGAATTAAAATTTAATGTTGATTCTTTGTTTATTTCTTCATTAACTGTTTCAGTAAAGAACCCAAGCTGAGTAGGACCTTCTTTCAAAATTTTTGAAGCAGAATCAATATCTTTATTGAAAGAAGCCAAAATTGAATTTATATTTTTTATAAAGGTATAGAATTGCATTTGTTTCAAAAATTCAGTAACACTTGATACGTCAGGTAAATTCACATTAGTCATTTCAAAATCAAAATCAATATCAAGATTTCTGATTATTGTCGCCAACTCTTGGCTCATTTTGGCCTGTTCAATTCCTGAGCATATCTTCTCTCTCACCGATTTTTCAGGGATATTTTCACAATCAGCTAACACAGCATCCAATGTTCCGTATCGCGCCAACAATTTTTGAGCCGTTTTTTCACCAATACCTTTTATCCCTGGAATACAATCCGAGGTATCGCCTCTCAGACCTTTATAATCAATAACTTGATTTGGGTAAACCCCGAGTTTCTCATATATCTTATCCCAATCAAATTCTACAAGTTCACCCTTATAAGGTAAAATTACCTTTACACACCCTTCTTTATCAACAAGCTGAAACGCATCCTGATCACCGGTCAAAATTAACACTCTATGACCAAGCTCACAAGCTTTTTTTGAGATTGTTCCTATTACGTCATCAGCTTCATAACCTTCTTTTGTATATATAGGAATATTAAAAGCTCTTAATCCTTCATAAATAAGTTCCATTTGAACTCGCATAGGATCAGGCATAGCTTCCCTGTTAGATTTGTAATCTTCATACATCTCTGTTCTGAATGTTCTGTGGCTTACATCAAAAGCAACAGCAATTGCATCAGGACTAAATGTTTTACTTTTTAACAAATCAAAAATAGCTTTAAAAAAACCATAAACAGCCCATGTAGGAGTACCGTCAGATGTACTCATCTGAGTTCTTTCAAGTGCAAAGTATTCCCTAAAAGCTAATGCATGACCATCTATTAAGATTAATGTTTTTCCCATAACCTGATTTTTGCACAAATAACACTAAAATTCAAATATGTTAAGCACTAATTTCTTTATCAGAAGCTGTAGGAAGCTTTACTACTTCAGCATTCTTTCTATTTTTTACCATATCGGCAGTTACAACATATTTTGTCATTTCCGGCTTGTTTGGAACGTCATACATAACATCAAGCATAATTTCCTCTACAATTGATCTTAGCGCTCTTGCACCTGTTTTACGTTTTATAGCCTCTTGCGCAATTAAATCAATTGCATCCGGCTCAAATTCCAAATCAACACCGTCCATTTCTAACAGACATTTATATTGTTTTACAATTGCATTTTTAGGTTCTGTTAAAATCATTTTCAATGTTTTTTCATTTAGCTGATCGAGTACAGCATAGACAGGAACACGGCCTATAAATTCAGGAATTAAACCAAATTTCAACAAATCTTCCGGCTGTAATTTTTTGAGCATTTTAGCTGCTGCAGCCTCTTTTTCAATTTGAGTTAAAGGAGCTTTTGCACCAAATCCTACTGATGTGCCTTCACCGGCTCTATGTTCGACAATTTTGTCTAATCCGACAAATGCACCGCCAACAATAAACAATATATTACTTGTATCAATTTCAATAAATTCTTGATGAGGGTGTTTTCTTCCCCCTTGAGGAGGAACATGTGCAACAGTACCTTCAATCATTTTTAAAAGAGCCTGTTGAACGCCTTCACCTGATACATCCCTTGTTATAGATGTATTTTCAGATTTTCTTGAAATTTTATCAATTTCATCAATATATATAATTCCTCTTTCAGCTTTAGCTGAATCAAATTCGGCATTTTGTAATAATCTTAACAGGATATTTTCTACATCATCCCCTACATAACCTGCCTCTGTTAATGTTGTTG
>CACYCU010000026.1 GCA_902772945.1 uncultured bacterium
GCCAGCTGCTGCGCCAGCTGCTGCAGGAGCTGCTGCAACTGCAACAGGAGCTGCTGCAGATACGCCAAATTTTTCTTCCATAGCTTTAACTAATTCAGCTGCTTCTAATAAAGTTAATTTTTCAATTGATTCTAAAATTGTTTCTACGTTACTCATTATTTTTCTCCTTTTTTGTTTTTAAATTTTTGTTTGGTTTAATGTTCTACTATTGTTTAATCATTAATATTCTGTGCAAAATCTATGCTGTTTTTTGATCTCTAACAGCTGCCATAGCACGAGTAAGTTGTGCCATAACTGCGTTGACAGATCCAACAATACCAGATGCCGGTGAATTGATAGAACCGAGTATTTTTGCAATAAGTTCTTCTTTTGAAGGTAATTTTGCAAGAGCTTCAACTTCTTTTGCATCAAGAAGTTTTCCATCCAAAGCACCACCTAAAATAGCACCTTTCTTTGTATCTTTAATAAATTTTGAAACTGCTTTTGCAGGGCTGACTTGATCATCAAAACCAAAAGCGATTGCTATAGGTCCTGTAAGAGAATCCGCCAACACTTCAAAATCGGTACCCTTTAGAGCGATTTTAGCTAAAGTATTTTTTGTTACCATATAGTCGCCGCCATCTTTTTGAAGCGCACGTCTCAATGAAGTAATTTCTTCTACAGTATAACCTTTATACTCCGTCAAAACAGCTACTTGGGCTTTTTCTGCTTTTGCCTTAATCTCATCAATCTTGTCTGATTTAAAAGCTTTTGTTGCCATTTTTGCTCCTTTTTTCTGTTTGTATATTGGATTTTGGCAATTTATGCTTTGCCATCATCCGCTCGACCTGAGAATATTAAAAAAGACTTTGCTTTCTAATATTCAGACCGCAAAATCTTACAAGCTAAAACTATCTATTTTCGACTGTTTTACCTCGGTTAGCTGTTGTATTAAGGAGATTATTCTCTCCGCTAACTGTCTGCGGTATAGAAATATACTATAAAAAATAAAAAAAAAAATCAATAGTTTTTTAATTTTTCTTTACCAAAACAAAAACATCAGTACCGCCATCTATTTCATATGTACCATGCAAAAGCTCAATATCATACAATCTTTCGGGTTTCATTTCATATCTCATTTTTAAATTTCCAAAACATACTATTTGATTTTTTTGTTTTAATACAATCAATTTTTCCAAAGATGCCAACACATCTTTCCTAAAGTTAGCAGAATCTTCATATGCTTCCGCGGATATATAAACTCTCAAATCCCAATTTTCATCATTCATTTTAGCAACAATTCTTTTTACAGCCTGTTCCACAAAGAAAAATACATTATCTATATTTTTAAACTCGTCAAACATTAACACTAATCTGTTGCCACTTTTTAAAAACTTGCAATTATTAATTCCTTTAAGAGCTAAATACAAAACTTTCATTGCATTATCTTTTGTTCCTTCAAGATCTCGCTCTTTTATATCTGACCTTTTTAATTTGCGAGCAAAAGGATCAATTAAATCTACCTCTATTAACAAGGCAACATTGCTCATTCTTTTAATTTTTGTATCAACTTCTTTTTGCAGCTGTTTATTGAAAATTTCTTCCTGTGATTTTTTTTCAGATTCTATTAAATTATCTATTTTATCAGAAATTATATTAATGTAATACTTTGATTTTGCAATTAAGAACACAACAATAAGCGAAATTAGATCAAATAATATCAACGAACCGTCTACATATATATCGCCAAGAACAATCTCCCTTGTATAAAACATTTTAACAAATTGAATTATACCATTTGCCAAAGGCTCTGCAAACGAAAACATATCAGAACCCAAAAGATTAAACAGCCAATATGCTGCCGTAAAAAATATAAGTATCATCAATGTTATTTGAACTATAAATAAAAAGTTCATAAACAATTGCACTAATTTTTTAAATAATTTTAATAATCCTAACATTCTTCTCCAAGCATTATATTGTCAATTAGCCGTACATTTCCGATTTTCAATGCTATAAATACAACCGTATTGTCATCAGCCGTTGTTTTTTCTTCCAAATTGTCTGCATCTCTAAATTCCAAATATTCAAGAGAATGGCTCTCATTAAGATATTCATACGCAGTTTCAAAAAGCGCTTTGCAATCATTTACACCCTTTTTATAACAAGCTTTTATATTAAACAATATCTTACTCAAAGCCAGCGCATTAACCCTATCCTCATCTGACAAATATTTATTTCTGGAAGATAAAGCGAGTCCGCTATCTTCTCTTACTATAGGACAAGGAACAATTTCTATCGGAATATTCAAATCATTTACCATTTTTTTAATTATAATTAACTGTTGCCTATCTTTTTCGCCAAAAAATGCATAATCCGGCTGAACAATATTAAACAGTTTATTTACAACTGTACATACTCCGTCAAAATGCCCTACTCTTGACTTTCCACAAAGTTTATCGACATAAAAATATGGTGGTATAACATATGTCAAAAAATCATTTGACAATATATGACCTTCACCATACATCTCTTTCGGACTTGGCGCAAAAACAATATCAACACCTGAGCCTTCGCACAATTTTTCATCAGCTTCCAAGGTTCTTGGGTATTTATCCAAATCTTCCCCCGGACAAAACTGAATAGGATTTACAAATACTGAAACTACAGTTCTATCACACCTTTTGACAGATCTGTCTATCAAACTTTTGTGTCCGGCATGCAAAGCTCCCATAGTAGGCACCAAACCAACCGATAAACCTTCTGCCTTCCAAGTTTTTACTTTTTCTCTTAATTCTTTTATTGAATGTATTAACATAACAAATATATTATAGCATAAAATCAGCCAATTTTTTTATTAAAATCCGTACCGCCAATTATACGTAAATGCCTGTTATCCCCTTCTCCAACCGATTTGCTTGTCATATTGTGCTGTTCAACAAGTTCATGCTGCAATTTTCTGATATGTTGATTTTGCGGAGTTAATTCGACATGCTCTGCACCTGCCAAAATTTTATTTATTGCCGCTTTTGCTTCATCTAACGCTCTTTCTGCATCATCATAATATCCGCAAAGAGTTTGTGATGTTTCTACAATATCTAACGCTTCTTTTAAAACCTTCTGAATTTGCGCCATCGAATTTGTTTTTACATAAAATATCTGCAGCCTGTAATCGTTTGCGGTACTGAGGACTTTCGCTCCGCCTTTTGCAAAGTTTTTGTGGGCAATTACAATATCCGCATCTTCAATACTTCTGGTTATCTCTGCATTTAAATCTAACCTTTCAATAACTTTTTCTACAATAGTTCTTGAAACTGCATAAAGATATATCTTTTTGAAGTTTTTAACTTCTTCAACATATTTCTGTCTTGAAAAAGAAAATTTCAAGCTGTCAGACGGTTCTATTTTCTTTTCAAGTTTATTTATTTCTTCTGGAATATCAACTATTGCAGGCTCATCTTTTTGTTCTAAATTTTGATTATCATATGTTTTATCAACTTTTCTGATTTCCGGTCTGATTGGCCATCCTCTCAAAATGTAGTCAACAGCTTCTGCAGTATCTTTGTATACAGCAAGTGTATTTCTGTCCAAGATTTCGATAACAACATCGAATGTTGGTTGTTTTTCCCTTTCAAGAACTGTTTTTTGCGAAGCTCTGCGTTTTGCTTCATCATCACCCAATGTTACAGATTGAATTCCACCAACCAAATCTGACAAAGTCGGATTTTTAATAAGATTTTCTAAACTATTACCGTGAGCGGTTGCAATCAACATAACACCACGTTCCGCAATAGTACGTGCAGCTTGAGCTTCAGCTTCAGTACCTATTTCATCAACCACAATTACTTCAGGTGTGTGATTTTCAACCGCTTCAATCATTATATCCTTTTGAAATTCAGGCTGAGTAACTTGCATACGCCTTGCATGTCCGATAGCCGGATGTGGCGTATCACCATCGCCCGCAATTTCATTTGAGGTGTCAACAATAACAACCCTCTTGCCGAGTTCGTCTGCTACAAGCCTGGAAATTTCTCTTAATTTAGTTGTTTTTCCAACTCCCGGACGCCCCAAGAACAATATACTTTTGTTCATCATGCAAATATCTTTTATACATGCAATTGTCCCCGTAACAACTCTACCGATTCTGCAAGTCAGACCAATAATTTTGCCTTGTCTATTTCTGATTGCACTTATTCTGTGGAGTGTTCCGGGGATTCCAGAACGGTTATCAGATGTAAATTCTTGAATTCGATCCGTTATATAATTTATATCTTCTTCTTCAACAAATTCCTCGCCCAAATAATCAATTTTACCGCCGGAGTGTCGTATTTCAGGAGTTCTGCCAATATCCAATACAATCTCTATTACATCTTCCATTTTTTCATACGAGATGTACTTCTTGACTTTTTCCGGTAATACTTCCGTCAATCTGTCTAAATCATTTTGAAATTCGAGGTTGCTCATATTCGCCTTTCTACCATAATATAATATCAGGGGATTATTTGCAATTTTTTTTTAAATTCTGTTTTCAAATGTTCTTTTTTAAGGTTTTTAATTTTGTTTTTTACCTTACATGTATATTATACCACTTTTTTGGAGTAAATCATCGATTAAAAGAACTACATTTGTAGTAATTTTACATATCTTAATATCGCTTTTTATACACTTATAAACAATGAAAATGGGAGTCCAAAGGACTCCCCAGGATAGGGGTTAATAGGTTAAAATGTCTTTTTTAAGCAGTATATTCAGGCTTGAACTGTTGGATACCGGCCTTTTCGCCTTCCTTACATGATTCAAGTTCTTGATCAAGCATCTTTAATTGCGTTTCAATTTTTGCTTTTTCTGCCTGAATTTGTTTTTCTTGCTCATTCAACAGCTTTTGTTCTTGTTTTCCTATTATTTGCCGCTGTTGATCATACAAACTTCTAAAAATCCAATTTTGATACATTTGCTGATACATTGGATTACCCATCTGACTCATTTGCATTTGAATCTGTGGTCCAAGTGCAGACATTTGTTGTTGTGCACCGAAAACTGCCATATTATGCGCATAATTCATATACATCAACTGTCGACCAAACATTGATCCCGGTGTGTTCATCATATCACTCATCGAGACCGACCCGTCAGCTATGTTCGCCGCATATTGCTGGAGATCATTCAGCTTTTGGGTAATGGTCATTAAGCGATAGTTCAGATCACTTTTCTGACGCATAATGTCTAATTTTCGGTATGCGAAAATTAATAGAGACATTTTTAACTCCTACCTATATTTAACCTAACCTTACATGTATATAAAAACATGCAACTCTAAGGAATTGCATGTTTTTAAACGTTTTGTTAAGATTTGTTAACATTCAAATCTTAATGTACTAATAATCCATCTTCCAGCCGTTTTCCATTATACGTGCCGCGCAAGATTTTCCATCACCGTTTAAAGTACAATTGGTTTCATAAAACATTGATATTGTATTACTTTTTGTCAATTGGCTTGAATAATTTACGCAGCCGCCTGAATTTGGAGGAAATGACATATTAGGATTTCTTGGACAATAAAAATATTTAGCATAAGCATAAACAGCACCATTTCCGCCTACCGGAATAACTTCACCACGCTCTGTTACACCAAATGCAAACACATCGCGACCTAATTGATTTGGTTTTTTATAACCGTTTACGTCAACAGCGACAGCTGCAACAGCACCATGAGGATTCCCAAAAATATCAGCTTGCGCAGTTATATTTACTCGATTAAAACCGATTTGAGAACCGTCAGCAAAACTCATAGGATACGAGACTCCAAAATTTACTAAATTGACATTATTCAACGCTCCTATCGGTCTGCTCTCATTACTGACCGAAATAATATTAAAATACTTTTTCAAGCTATTAAAAAAATTGTTACGTTTTGCTTCAGTGGATAAAGATAAATAATTATTAATTTCAGCTGCGCTTTGCCACAATGTAGTATCAGTTAATTTATCTACTCCATCATCTGCCATTGCTTTTTTAAATCCGTTTTCTAAAACGGAAACATTTTTTTTCAATTGATTAACCCAGACTTGCTTTTGATAATTTTGGATTAAACTTGGCAGTGTCAATGCCGCAACAACACCAATAATACCTAAGGTTATCAAAACTTCAGCAAGAGTAAATGCTGTTTTTTTCATATGTTCCTCACTTATTTTCTCTTGTAACAACTTTATCAATCAAGCCGTACTCTAAAGCTTCTTGGGCTGTTAAGAAGTGGTCGCGTTCGCAATCTTCTTTAACCTTATCATAAGGCTGACCTGAATTTTCTGCCATAATGCTTATCAACATATCTTTCATTCTTAGAATTTCTTTTGCTTCAAGCTCAATATCTGTTGCTTGACCTTGAGCGCCACCCAAAGGTTGGTGAATCATTACTCTGGCATTTGGAAGCGCCAACCTTTTCCCTTTTGCTCCTGAACAAAGTAAAAATGCCCCCATAGATGCCGCGTCACCCAAACAAATAGTAGACACATCACATTTGATAAGCTGCATAGTATCATATATTGCCATGCCGGCAGTTATCACACCACCAGGGCTGTTTATATAAAGCATAATATCTTTTTCCGGATTTTCGCTTTCCAACAATAAAAGCTGAGCTACTACAGAATTTGCAACTTCATCATCAATTTCTGTGCCTAAGAAAATTATTCTTTCTCTTAACAATCTTGAAAAAATATCAAAAGAGCGTTCACCTCTTGATGATGCTTCAATAACTGTCGGAACGTAGCCCATTATTTTCATATAAGTTTCTTGATCCATTTTTATTCTCCTATTTACTATATTGAATTATATATTTTCTTCTTCTGTTTCTTCTTTTGATTGTCTGACTATTTCCAGCTTTGTAATTCTTGCTCCGTCAACCTCTTTAACAACAAAGGTAAAATCCTGAAAAGCCACTGTATCATTAATTTCTGCAAGGCGTCCAAGCAATTTTACAACAAGACCGCCTAATGTATCAATATCTTCATCGTCAATTTCGTTTTCGTTTAAATTGAAAAATTCTGCAAATTCATCTAAACGCATCATTGAATTTGCTATATAAGTATTTGGAGCAATTTCAATTATATCTTCTTCTTCTTCACTTTCTTCATCAAACTCATCTTGAACATCACCAAAAATTTCTTCAATAACATCTTCCAATGTTAAAAGGCCGGATGTTCCGCCAAATTCATCCACAACAACTGCAATTTGACCTTTGCATTGTTTAAACTCTAAAACTAATTTATCCATTGTCATAGTTTCAGGAACTAAAAGAATATTTCTTTGAATATCTTTAACCGTTGATATTTCATCTTTTATAGAAAGTGAAAATAAATCTTTAACATGTACAAAACCGGTAATATGATCAATATCTTCCTCATAAACAGGATATCTGGTATATTGGTTTTCTGCAGCAAGTTTATTTAGTTCTTCAAGCGGCATATCATTCGGAATACAAATCATATCTGTACGAGGAATCATAACCTGTTTTGCCGTCAAATCAGAGAATTTAAATACATTATGCAGCATATCTTTTTCTGTTTCATTTAATTCTCCGCCGTCAAAGCTTGCATTAACAAGCATATCTAATTCTTCAGTCGAATGAACCAAAGATCCTTTATGAGAATGCGGGATATTTAACATTTTTAATACTAAATTTCCAAAACCGTTCAATAACCATATGAAAGGATTAAATATAATTGTTAAAAAATGCATAGGTCTTGCAACCATCAAAGCAGTTTTTTCAGTATATTCAAGTGCAATTGATTTAGGAATCAATTCACCCAAAACAACGTGGAAAAATGTTATCAAGGCAAACGCAACAGATGCCGAAACAGTATGAGTTGCAACAGTTTTACTTATTCCCGGCAAGAAAACAAAGACCGGTTCAATAATCCTTGCCAGAGTGCCTTCGCCAACCCAACCTAAACCGATACTTGATATTGTGACACCTAACTGAACCGCCGCAATAAATTTGTCTAAATCTTTAAGTGCTTCCATTGCAAGTTTTGCATTTAAGCTGCCCTCGTTTACTAATTGTTCAATTCTGGTTTTTCTAACCTTTACCATAGCAAACTCAGAAGCCACAAAAAAACCGTTTGAAAACAATAAAAACGCAATTAAAAATAAATTAAAATATATATTGCCCGTCTCGTCCATAATTTCCTGTTATGAGATTTTTGAAAAAACCCAAAATCTCTATAATTAATCACCTTCTGATTATAATATTAATCAATAAAAAAAGCAATCCTATTTTTGAGGCATTTCAACTTCTTTTAGTTCTGTATAAACCATAGGTGAAAAACCCTTCGTCGTAGAAATTGTAATTACTTTATAAGTATGCGGATCGTTCAATAGAGATGGCGATGTAATATGATAGACTCCGTTTCTCATAATTTCTCCGTTTTTGTGAATATGACCTGCAATTACGGAAACTACATTGTCATGTTTGTCAAGCAATTCTAAATATTCATCTTTATTATATACCCTGTGAGAAGCACTCTCTTTTACCATTATTAACGGATAATGCTGGAAGATTATAACATTTCTTCTTTTATATTTATTTAACTGTTTTGCAAGCCACTTCATAGTATTTTCTTTAAAATATCCGACGGCTCCCGGTATAACTTCTTTTGCTCCGTCAGCAACTATAAATACAAAACCATTCTTCTTAAAAACATAATTCGGTTTTCTTTGACGGAAAAATATATTATTTTCTCTGACTACTTCCAAATATCTTGCCTTCGAAAGTCCACCATTTTTATACACATCATGGTTTCCTATTAAAATATAATAAGGAACTTTTAATTTATTTGCTTTATGTACGAACTCTACAAGTGCTTTTTCATTTGGTTTGTCAATATTATCTCCGGTAAACATAACAAAAGAAACGCCTTTTTCTTTGTTTATAGTTTGCACTGCAGCATCAAGAACTTTTCCTCTATATTCCTCATCAGAGCTATAGTGGACATCTGTAACTTGTATAAACTTCACAATTTCTGCAAAAGCTGCACATTGCATAAATAAAAATACCAAAAAAGTTATTATTAAATTCTTATTCATTTTATCCTCTTTCCTCTTGATTATATCATGAATTTTATTATATGCTAATATGTATGAGATTAGATAAATTTTTAAAAGTTTCAAGGCTAATAAAACGCAGAACCGTTGCCAATGAAGTTTCTGACACCGGCAGAGTATATGTAAACGGAAATTCTGCAAAACCTTCAAAACAATTAAAAATCGGGGATGAAATAAAAATTGAATATGCAAACAGAACTGTGAATGTCAAAGTTGTAAAAATCCCCGAGAATAACGTTAGCATCCAAGAAGCCCCAACTTTATACACAGTTATTGAATAATTTTTAAAACTTTATCTTCCGATTTCTACAGCTTTAGCTGCCATAGCTTTTGTAATATTTATCATGGCAAGGTTTGCTTCATATGCTCTTTGTGCAAGAATAGCATCTGCCATATCAACAGCCGGATTAACATTTGATGCTCTGATATATCCGTTAGCATCAGCATCAGGATGTCCCGGACGATATATTTTATCACCCATTGTAGGATCTTCAACACATCCGTTAAACACAACACCACCCTGTAAATAAGGTAAAGTTCCGACTCCAAAGACATCTTCTTTCATTGTATTCATAAGCCCATGGAATGAAATATCCTCTGTTGCATTCAAAACCGGAATACGTCTTACATAATTTGGCGTATCTACGTTTGCTATATTTTTAGCATGAATATCAAGCCTCAAGCCATGTGCTCTCAATGCATTTGATCCGATATTCATAGATTCCATTATACTCATAATATACTCCTATTTACCTACATTAATTACAGTCTTCATTTGTGTAATTATATTAGACATTCTTCTTGTTGCCATCGTATAAAGTAGTGAATTTTCCTGAATTTCCATTAACTCATTTGCAGGGTCTATTTCTTCACCGCGTCTTTCATCAATTACACCTGAAGGTCCCAGTTTTTCTGATAATTGAGTTTCTAAAGGACTGTTCATTGTACTCAAATAATCCGCAAAATTTACATCACGACGAACATAGCCGGGAGTATCCATATTTGCTAAATTTGAACCCAAAGCTCTCTGTCTTTGTGATATCAAATCCATCATTAATGTAACTTTACCCATATTATCAAGAGATGTAAACATTTTTGTCCTTTCTTATTTTTATTCTCTTATATTTATCGCCTTGTTATACATATCATCAACGACTTTCATCATTCTTGTACTTGCAATTAAAGATGCATTTAGACGAAGCATTTCTGTTGTTGAACCGTATACATTTGTGTTTGAAGTTTCTAAATTATTTTGACATATGCAGTCGTGATCTCTTACTAACTGTGGTTCTCCTGATTCTTCTGTCGGAGCTAGTCTGTTCATACCTATAACTTCCAAATTTTCCTGAGATGCAAATCTTACCAAAGGAATTGTTCCTAATTTTTTTGGCTTCGTATTTGCTGCATCATAGGCATAAACTTCACCATTCTTTTTAATCTCAAATTTATAACAATTTGTAGGGATTTTAATTCCTTCCCCAACTATCCAATTATCATTTGTCACAAGATAACCGTCTTTTCCCTGTTTAAATGCGCCATCTCTTGTATATGCAACTTCACCTTCCGGAGAAACGACAGGAATGAAACCGTTTCCGTTAATGGCAACATCATACGGATTGCTTGTAACTTGGATTGAACCGGGCCGGTAATCTGTTCTCACAGCACCTGTCAAATAACCGTCTTCTTTTAATATTTGTTCAAAACTTACGGACTTATACCCTCTGGTATTCATGTTTGCAAAATTATTTGCAACAAATCCGAGCTTTTCAAACTGAACAGTTACGTTATTTACACCTTTTCTTACTATACCTTGCATACTATACATAATTTATACCTCAAGCTTGTCCCAGTTGTGATATTACCTTTTGAAGATTTTGATTTTGAATCATGAAAATCTGTCTGTTTGCTTCAAAATTTCTTATTATAGGCATCATTCCTATAAATTCATTCTGAAGCGATACGTTTGAATATTCGTTATAACCTTGTTTAATTTGCGGTTCCATAACGACAACACCATTTGCATCAACAACCCCTATCTGTCCTGCAAACTGAAGTTTGTTTGTTTTTTTATTAAAGACATAAACAACACCTTTTGCATCAACTTTTACATCCTTAATCTGTTCAGGCACAACAGGCAGCTTGATAGGGGTTCCTGCATTTGAAAGTACAGGTTCATCTTGAAGGGTTAACAAATTACCCTCTTTGTCCAGTTTGAACCTTCCATCACGTGTTAATTTTATCCCCTCTTCACTCTGAGTTTGAAAATATCCCTTCTCCGCGATTGCAAAATCCAAAGGATTGTCAGACATAGTTATACGACCGACTTTATCATCAACTGTTTGAGAAAGTCCATGGACTCCGATATATTCAGTAAAAGACGATACAACAGGATCTTTCCTTTGATATCCGACTTTATCAAAACCGGTTATGTTATCATTGTACATCCCGATTATTTCGCTTTGCACATGCATCGCCCTCAAAGATGCCGTTAATCCTTTTTCACAGTATCTGATACCGCCATTAATTATCATTTAACTACCTCTTTTTGTAATACGTCGGACAATTATATATTGAATTCAATAAACTTAAAAAAAATCATCCGTTCGTATTAGCATGGTTTTAATGACGGTTTTTAAAAAGTCAATATTTTAATAAAACCAATTGCACATATTGTCACTGCACAAAACTTTTTCTAAATCAGCCATCGTATTCTCATTTGTCATCTCATAAGTAACAGGAGTAATAGAGATTCTATTATTTCTTACTGCAGCAATATCAGTATTTGCATCAACAGGTTCAGTTATAAGTTCACCTGCCATCCAATAATAAGTTTTACCTCTCGGATCAACACGTTTTTCATAACTGTCTGTAAACATTTTTCTGCCAAGCTCTGTAATTGCAATTCCTGCTATATCTTCCTCATCGAGAGCAGGAACATTTATATTTAAAATACTTTTTTTAGGAAAATTAAATTCCGATAATTTGGGAATTAATGAATTTACAAATTTTGCTGAAAAAATAAAATCTTCCGGTTCATATTTTAGACTTGCAAGTGACATAGCAATACTTGGCACACCAAGCATTGCACCCTCCATTGCACAACTGACCGTACCTGAATATAATATATCAGCTCCCAAATTTGGTCCATGATTTATTCCGGAAATAACAAGATCCGGTTGTTCTTCTTTAGCTAAAATTGCATTTATACCGATTTTTACGCAATCACCCGGAGTCCCGGTAGTTACCCAAGCCCTTTTAACACCATTATATGCCTCAACTTCTTCCACTCTGATAGGTGTATGCAGAGTTAAAGAATGTCCTGCCGCACTACGTTCTCTATCAGGAGCTATTACATATACATCATGTTCTCTTGCCAACGTTTGCGCCAAACATCTTATACCATTAGCTGCAATTCCATCATCATTTGATATTAATATTTTCATAATTCACCTCTGATTTTATTTTACTAACTTTTCACAATTTCTTAAAAAGATTAAGAAATGTAACAAATAATAAAAAATATATTTCCAATATAGCAATTTTATATACTAAAAATTTTTTATATATATGAACACGAGGAAAAGCATAAAACGAGGAATCACAAACACGTTTTATTGCACACTACACTTCACACTATTACGAGGAATTATGAAAAAAGAATTCCAACTCCGTCATTACGACGGAGTTTTTTTTGCTACTCATTTATAATTCTTGCAGGATAATTATTTCTCAAAAGATCATTCACAACCATTTGAGCCTTTTCCCTTGATGAATAAGAGCCTACTTGAATTGTATAAGCTCCGCCAATTGACCTTACAAACGGAGAAATATTCAATCCGGATTCTGCAATAATTCCTTTTGCAACTTCTGCTTGTTCTTTTGTAGAATAGTAACCAACAACAACTTTTGAAGATGATGCAGCCTGTTGAACAGACGGTGGTAAAACCGGTTCCGGCGAAGCTGTTTCTGATGGTTTTGGAGTGGCTGCTTTTTCTGTTTTTACAACTTTTTCTTCTTCTTCATTAGTTTTTTGTTCTTCTTCAAGTTTTTTCTTATGTTCCGGAATTATAACTTTCTCATCCAATTCGGTTGCAAACATTGTATCTTCTTTTGCGATTTGACCGTTATCTTCTTGTTGAAGGAGTTTTAAACGGTCATCAACTTCATTTTTATCGACATTTATGGTTTCTTCTTTGGAATCATCACCAATAGTAACATCTATTTCAGGAGAAATTTGTTTTGCTATACCCAAAAATAAAAGTAACAATATAAAAAATGCTGATACAAATATTGCCATACCTTCATTTGGTTTTTTGTTAATCTTTTTTTGATATTCTTTGTAACTGATATGTGACGGATTCTTTTCTTCCATTATACACCTCTAACCTTTGTAGATGCCATTATTATATCATCAATTTCTTCACAATAGCTATCCATAATTTCTTGTGCCAAAATTTTTATATCTGAAATATTCATCTCGCTTTTCAAACCGGAAGCTTTTACCGGTGCTCCTTCTGAATCAATATTAATCCCTGTATGAATTAAAACAGAAGTTTGTGACTTTGTAGCAATAGAGACTGTTAATTTTTTATCATCAAAGAACAAATCATCCCCATTTCTTCGAATTTTAAAGCCTCTTTTCTCCAAGGTTTCCTTTATTTTGCATATTAAAAGACGCTGTCTTAGAACACCTTCTACCAAACCTATATTATATTGTTCAGAAATAAAACTCAGCATCAATTTGCTATATATAGGTTCATTATTAATAACATCTTCAATATCAACCATTTCAGAAAGTTTTACTTCGCATTCTCCAACAAATGCCACTATAGAATCTCCTTGAATTTTATAATTCTTATAAATCCAATGGGGACTAAGCTGCCAACCTTCATATTTTATATTTTCGTCTATAAATTTTGTTATCAAAACAATTCCTCTATGTATTTTTTATCATTATTTGCCAAAAGCGCATTTTTAAGTCTTGTACAAGATTCACATTTTCCGCAGTGTTTTTCCCCTCCTGCATAACAACTTCTGACAAAACTTAAAGGTACATTTTTTTCCAAAGCTTGTTTTACTATATCATTTTTATCCGAATTTATCAAGGGCGCAATAACTTTCGGGTGATTGGAGGTTGAATATTCAAATTCCGCATTAATTTTGTCAATAAATTCTTTTGTATTATCAGAAAAGGTTTCTGCTTCTTCTTTATTTGCACCAATTAATATATAATCATAACCTTCCCCGTCAGCGAACGCTCCTGCAATATTTAAAAATAGCCCGTTTCTATTGGGTACCCACACATTTTTGGCACTTTCAACGGGATTGTCTATACCTTGAGGCAAATCATCTTCTGTAACAATTGATGTGTGAGTTATATTTTTCAACCACTCAAGTTCTATTACATTATGTTTAATTTTGTAATAATCACAAATGGTTTTGGACGCTTGTATTTCTGCTTTTGCAGCTTTTTGTCCATAGTCAAAAGTTAGTGCTAAATCAATATTATATTTATCTTTGCACAAGCCCAAGCAGACAAGAGAATCAAGGCCGCCGGATAATAATATAATACCTCTACTCATTTTCAGACTCCTCATATTCAGAAATTATTGAAACGGCTTCCAACTTCAATGCATCAGAAAAATCCGGACAATTTACGACCTCATCAAGAATTTCCCTGCCAACAAGATTATATAATGCTATTAGTGCATTCTTTTTAACTTCATCGTCTGAATCTTCTACAAGGCATTTTTTTATAACTTGAACAGACATAGGGTTTTCACTCTCCATAATGGCTTCTATTGCATTTATCCTTATTTGAGGAGATTCATCAACAAGAGAATTTTTCAATGCGTTAAAGACTCTGTCATCATCTTGTTTTAATTTTCCTAAAGTTTCAATTATTCTCTCTTTTAAAAAGGTAAATTTACTCCATATACCTTTTTGAGCTTCTAATATTCCAACGAGAGGTTCGACAGCTCTAACATCGCCGAGCATTCCGAGAGCACTTGCAGCACTTTCTCTTACGTAAACTGATTTTTCATCTTCATCTTTTACAACCTCTATCAAAGGTGCTACGGCATATCTGTCGCCTATTTTACCTAATGCATCGGCACATGCAAGACGTACTTTGTAGTTTTCATCCTTATTATTCAAGCAATATAAAAGCGGAGTAACAGCAGAGGTATCTTTCAAATTTGCAATAGCTTTTGTACACATTACTCTGACATTTATATAACGATCGGAATTTTCTTGAATATTTTTCATTAGCAATATATCAAGTAACGGACTTAAAGATTCTTTATCGCGCAGCCTGTCCAAACACTGAATAATATTCATTAAGACTTCGGGATTCGTAACTTTTTGCAAAAAATAACAGTATATTTGTACAAGATTGTCCCGTTCGAATATTTCATCAAGGGCTTGAATATTTTTTATAACTTTACCTATATCGGATTCAGAATATACATCACATTTTTTTGCAATAGATTCAATAAAATCTTTATCCACAATATCCCCTAATAACTTCAACAACCTTTTTATGAATTTCTTCAATTGATAAAGAGGCATCAATAACTTTTATTCTGTTTGGCTCTTGTTTTGCCAATTCCAAATATCCTTGTCTGACTCTGTTATGGAATTCAATTCCTGCACTTTCCATACGATCTTTTTCACTGCCGACACGTTTCATAGAAGTTTCCACGTCAATATCAAAAACAAAAGTCAAATCAGGTTTTCTTCCTCCAGTTGCCAAATTATTCAGCATGTTAATTTCATTTAAATCTAAACCTCTGCCGTACCCTTGATATGCAACAGTTGAATCGACATGCCTGTCGCAAAGAACAATTTTACCTTCTTGAACTGCCGGATTTACAATCGTATCGACATTTTGAGCTCTGTCAGCTAAAAATAAAAAAGATTCGCATTTGTCTGATACCATGCCATCATAATTTAAAAGAATTCCCCTAAGCTTTTCGCCCAAGCCTTTCGCGCCGGGTTCCCGAGTTAAAACAACATCATGCCCTTTACCGGACAAAAATTCCGCTAACATTTTCATCTGCGTTGTTTTTCCACAACCGTCAGCACCCTCAAAAGTTATAAATAATCCCTTCATACAGTTTATTATAACATTAAAAGTTTTCTTGTGTCATTTATTTACTTTAACAGATAAGGAGTTTTTCCTCTTTTTAAATGATGTAGCAAAAATTATATTGTATAGAATATAAGTGTAGGAAATTTGGGTAATGAGTCAGGATTTTGATTTCACATCTTATAATAAAATAAAAAGGATGTCTGAAGATGAACTTTCAGAACTTTGGGCAACATACCTTGAGGATAAAACAAACAAATCCGTAAGAGATACACTGATTGTTCAGTATATCTATTTAATTAGGTATGTTGTAGGACGTGTTAAAGTAACTCTCCCGTCCACAATATCGGTTGAAGATATTGCAGGATACGGAGTTGAGGGATTGATTAATGCTATCGAAAGATATTCTCCTCAGAAAAATACCAGATTTGAAACTTACGCACTTATAAGAATTAGGGGAGCAATATTAGACAAAATAAGAGCTCAAGATTTTCTTCCGAGAAGCCTGAGACGAAAGATAAAAGAAATTAAAAACGCACAAGAAAATTTAAAACAAGAACTCGGAAGAATGCCAACAACACAAGAAGTTGCGCAATACTTAAATATGGATCCGGAAAAAGTAACGCAACTCTTGGCTGAAGATACAACAATAACTTCAATTTATGATAAAAAAGGTATAACCGAAGACAGCGTAGAAATTATAGACACTATCGAAGATACCAACAAACTTAACCCTCAAGAAAACGCTGAAGAAAAGAATGTAAAACAAGAACTTGAAAAAGCTCTTTTAAGACTTCCTGAACGTGAACGTATAATAATGGTTTTGTACTATCAAGAAAATATGACACTAAAAGAAATAGGCGAAACAATAAACATGTCAGAATCCCGAATTTGTCAGCTTCATGCTCAAGGTATCATGAAATTGAAAAATATTCTTTCAGAAAACAGAACTACAAGACTAAAACAGCAAATTATCTCTTAGCCTTATAGTCAATTATGACGAAATCCACTCTGTTATCAATACCTTTTATTTCAGGGTTTACATTACCCCTAAAGGGCATAAATTCACCATATCCTATATCAAAAAGCTGTTCTTGAGAAACAGAACGACATTTTACAAGATATTCCACAATGCTTGCAGAACGCATCATAGATAATTCCCAATTTTCAAGCTTGTCAGAGCAAATACGATTTTGAATATGATCTTCAATAACACAAAAATTAGGCAAATCTTTTAATATTTCGGCAATCAAATTTAATGTATCTAACGAGCTTTCTTTCAAATTCCAATCACAATCGTCAAAAAAATGAGCTTCATCAATACTGATAATAAGTCCTCTGGGAACTATTGTATAAATCGTACCCAACGGCATATTTGGCTTAAATTTTTTCTCTATTGTTTCTGAAGTTATACTGGGATTTTCTGAAAATCCTGTGCAAAACAGCAGAATTAAAAACAAAGATATTAAATATGTATTTTGTAAATTTTTCACAAAATAATTATTTAATATTTATTCAAAAATACCATTCCCCTCTACGGCTTTAATATTGTTAAAACATAGTTGTTATTAAAATATTTATTCGCACAATATTTAATATCTTCAGGTTTTACAAGTTTTATTTTTTCTTCTGCTTTTTCAAAAAAATCAAAACCAAAACCCATAATTCCGTAATGCGCTAACCAATTTGCCTGCTGAGAATTAGTCTCGCTAATAAATGCCCATTTGCCTAAAATATTATTCTTTGCATTTTCAAGTTCTTCTTCATCAACAGGAATAGATTTTATTTTTTCAATTTCTTCCTCAAAACCTTTTAGAGAGGTTTCAATATTTTTGGGTTCTGTTGCTATATAAATAGAAAAATTAGCACCGAGTCTTGCTATATCATAAGCACTTCTTACAACATATGCGAGACCTTTTTTATCTCTCAATTCCAAAAACAATCTGGAAGACAATCCGCTTGCGCCAAGAATAATATTTAATAATGCCAACGCCGGATAATCTTTGCTGTCAGCAGTTTCACATAACCAGCCTTTTAATATATGAGATTGATTTAAATCAGACTGAATAATTTCAACTTCTTTTTTATCTGACAATTCAGGTCTTTTTAAATTTGGGAGCACAGGATTTGACTGTGGTAAATCTCCTAAATTTTTATCCAATAAATTGTTTACATATTCAAAATCTAAATCACCTACAAATGCAATTACTTTTTTACTGTCATTTAATATTGCACTATATGAATCTTTAACATCAGATTTTTTAATGTTATTCAAATTCTCCAAAATTACTGAATTTGTAAAACCGTATGTGTGATTTTCATATATTTTTTTATAATAATTATCAATAATTTTTGCTCTTGGAGAATCAAGCTCGGCAATAATTTCACCTTCTAATTTTGCTTTTTCTTTGTCAAAATCATCAAATGTGGAATTTTTAACTATGTCTGTAAAAATCTCCAATGCTTTTTCAAAATCTTCATTTAAGCATACAAACTTCAATTTTATATAATCTAATTTCAATTCCGAGGTAAATTCTATAGCATATTTATCTAATTCTTCAGACAATTCCTGAGCAGTTCTGTTTTTTGTTCCCTGCATAAAAAGTCTTGTCATTAAAGAGTTTACGCCTGCTTTTGACAAATTATTTATTGACATATTTAGATACAGTGCAATCCTTGGAGTATCAGGATTTCTTTTGTATACAAAATCTATATTATTACCAAGTTTAGTTATTTCCATAAAGCATCTCCCATAAGAAATTTTAACATAGCTGCATAAAAAAATAAAGACCATTTGAATAATTATTTTGTTTCAAATACAATTTAATAGAATGATAAGGAGAGGAAAATGGAACATTTACACACACTTGTGCAATCACATGCAGTAGTAGTATCTGCTGCAATATTATTGATTGCATATGTTTTCATTGCTTTGGAAAAAATTCCGAAAGTAACTATTGCTTTAATCGGAGCCGGATTAACTATTTTATTGGGTTTGGTAAGCCAAACAAAATTGGTTGATGGCTCAATTAATGCTAATTATTTTATAAACTTTGTTGATTTCAATGTAATATTTTTGCTTGTATCAATGATGATTATCGTTAGCATTGCAACAAGAAGCGGAATGTTTAATTGGATTGCAAACGAGCTTTTAAGATTAACCAAAGGTCATCCAAAGCTTGTGCTTTTTACATTAGGCATTTTCACCGCAGTTGCATCTGCTTTTTTGGATAACGTAACGACAGTTATACTAATCATGCCGGTTACATTCTTCGTTGCAAAACATTTAGATATAAATCCGCTTCCGTTTTTAATTACGGAAATATTTGCATCAAATATCGGGGGAACAGCAACACTAATCGGAGATCCGCCAAACATTATTATTGGAAGCGCAGCAGGCTTGTCGTTTATGGATTTTTTAAACGAATTAACAGGTGTAGTGCTTGTTATATTATTGGTAATTGTCGGAATTATGACATTTATTTTCAGAAAACAATTGAAAACAACGCCGGAAAAAATGGAGGCTGTTGCAAATCTTGATAATTCAAAAACAATCACTGACTATCCGTTAATGATTAGAAGTGCTATTGTTTTAGGACTTGTTATTTTAGGTTTTATTCTTCATGATGTAACACATATTGAAACTTGCGTAACGGCAATGCTTGGCGCAAGCTTTTTACTTTTGTTTGAAAAACCGAAAGATATACTTGTTGACGTTGAATGGAATACAATATTCTTCTTTATCGGATTATTTATAATAATTGGCGGTCTGGAAGCATCAGGCGGTATAGCATTGATGGCTAAATGGATATTGGATATAACAAACGGTTCTCAAGAGGCAACTGCAATGATAATATTGTGGGCATCGGGTTTTGTCTCCGGTATAATCGACAATATTCCTTACACAGCAACAATGACACCAATGTTATTGGAAATTCAAAAAACAATGGGCGGCGAATACACATTCCCGCTATGGTGGTGTTTGTCACTTGGTGCTTGTTTGGGCGGAAACATGACAATAATCGGTGCAGCAGCAAACGTTATTGTATCTGAGACTTCAGCTCATGAAGGTCATCCGATTGCATTTATGAAATTCCTAAAATACGGTATTATGACAATGATTATTTCATTGCTGATAAGTTCCGTATATGTATACATAAGATTTTTACACTAATAGAAAACCAATAAAAAAAGATAAAATTACCTCCTCTCACATAGGAGGTAATTTTATTATAATCATTTTACTAATCCTTTTGTACAATTATTTTTTGTATATTTGGTGTTTAAATTTTTGTATGAAGAAATTTATTTTTGCAATTTTAACTCTTTTTTGTTCACAAGCTAACGTATTTTCAGAAGAAATACACTTTGATAACGAAACTTATAAGCTAAAATTTAGTGCGCTTGCTCCCAATACGCAAGGTTACGGAAACGAATATTTTAAAAATACCGAAAACGTATCAGATTGGACAAAAATGATTGGCATATATTATTATCCGCAAGAAAATGATCCGCTGAATTATGCCAAAGAATTTGAAAGCACTATAGAAACAACAGATAATAGTGTGTTATTAAAGCTAATTGAAAACAAAAAAACAAACAAAGCAGTCATAAGTTTTCTTGTTAACGGGGAAGAAAATGCGCAAAAATTCTTTGAATATGATGTTTACAAATTTGAAAAACATCCGACAAAAGGAATGGTTGTATCAAAATATGCTGAAAAATTTAATTTCTCTAAAAACGAAGAAATTAACCAAATAGCGCAAAACGTTAAAGAAAACAACGACAAATATCTTGAGCTTTTAATTATTTCACAAACCCCTCTTGTTATAGAAAAAGATATTAAAATATAATTAATTCATCTTTTGTCTTAAAGTATCTTTTACTCTGCTCAAAGGGCCATTATTCGGTGTCCGCACATAATAATAATATTTCTTTACGTACGTAAAAGGATATTTTGGAAGCCAAGACAAACGCATAAATATAGAAACCGTATCTGCACCTTGAGAAAACATCAACTCATCTATTGTTTCTTCATGCGCAGGAGATATCGAAGAAATTAATTTTAACAAATAATCCGTAAAAGTAATCGCAGAATATCCCGATGCTGCAGCAGGTGAAGATATAAAAGAAGATACGCCAAAATCTCCGTCATTTTCAATATCTTTTATATTTTCAGGAAGAACAAACGCCTCACCTTTGGCCTGCTCAACCTCATACCATTTTCCGTTATATTGAAGCCTCATAATATTTGGTTTTGGCATATATATATCATCAAACTTGTTTTCTAATAATATATTTCCTTTAAAATCCGCTACTCCGTATTTATAATTTTTGCAAGTTAAAAACATTCCGCCAAAAAGAAGATTTATTGAAGAATATTCAGGCGGCAAAATAGCATCTCCCTTTTCATCATAAACACCATAATTAAAATCATTACCGAATTTTACGTATTTACCCAAAATTCTGTCCACATGTCTATATTTAGGCTTTATCAAAAAGTTTCCGTCACTATCCATCAAACCATATTTATTTTTTTTCTGAATAATCCAAGATGAATTCCCGAGTCTTATCAATTTTTTATATTCCGGTTCTACAGTCACTATACCTTCAGAATTTTCTAATCCAAATAAAGATTTGTCATTTTCAATAACTTTCATACCGACATTTGACAATTCAGCATTGGCCATATTTGAACAAAAAATTATAAAAGATAAAAGAACGAATAACTTTTTCATAATTTTATGATAACATAAAATTAGAGGGAAATCTGTGAAACTTTCAAACAAAATTACATTGGGGATATTTTCTACATTTTTAATTATTGTTTTGGCAGCCGTCTGCTGGCTAAAGGCTTTACCTGCATTGGTTTCTAACCCAAAAGTAATAAATTACGTTCAGAAAAAGCTTGAGAATGAACTAGGTGTCAAAGCTCTTATAAATAATCCCATTTTAATAACACATATTTCTCCTGTTATAGAATTTAAAATTGATGAACTTGCTCTTTCCGGTAAAAGCGGCAAGCTTGCATCCGTCAAAAATTTTGACACCATTATCTCATTTAAAAAACTTCTATCAAAAACTATTATCCTAAAACAGCTTGGAGCAGACGATATTTTTGTCGATACAAATAAATTATCTGATTTATCCATCAAAAAAAAGGAAAAAGAAAATAAAAAAAATAATTGGAAAATTGATATATTTGATTCTGTTTTATACGTAAAAAAATCAACAATTTTACATAAAATTGACGAAACTTATATAAAATTGAATGCTGATAACCTACGAGTAGATAACACCCAAAAAGAACAAAGATTTGTCCATTTTAATTTAGATGCAAATATCAAAAAAGCCGACAAAGATTTGAACCTGCATATAGCAGACAATAATGCTGTATATTTTAAAGACAAACATTTTTGGGTAAAAAATTGCCCGCTAAGCGTTAACAATTCTAAAATATTTTTTGATGTAAATGCTGACAAAAAAAATAATTTTTTCGTTGAAATTTATTCTGACAAAATTGACGTAGATGATGTTTTAACATTTTTAGATTCACAAATAATTGAAAACAATCTACAAGAAACTCTCTCTTATTTTAAAAACCTCAAAGGCAGTTTTAATGTTGATTTAAAAGTCAGCAAAGACGATATTAACGGAGATATAAACGTAAACAAAGTTTCAGCTTTAATCGTACCTGTTTATAATATTCCGGTAACAATGGATAAAGGGAATATAAAACTTACAAAAGACAAAGTTATTCTAACAAATTTTAGCGGTTTTTATGATAATAAAGCATCTAACTCTATTACAATGGAAGGCACTGTAAATGATTATTTAAAAACTATTGATACAAAGCTTACGGCAAAAGCGGTAGTAAGCAATGATTTTCTAAAAAAATATCTTACCCCGATGATAAAAACCCCAATAGAACTAACAGGCGGAACAACAAAAACCAAGCTTGAACTTAAAGCAATTAATAACAAAATTGATATGAAATGGCTTTTTGGTATAAAAAAAGGTCAGGATATTCTTGTTGCAGGTTCTTCCTTTAGTCCTGTTGATTATGCAAGAGGCGTAAAAGGAGATATGCATTTTGAAAAAGACTTATTTACAATAAGATCTCTTGATTATTACATAATTCCTGAACAATACTTAAACAAAGAAAACATCTCTAAAATTAAGCCTATATTAAAATTTAAAGGCAATATAGATATCGCAAACAATTCAAATATTAAAGACTTTGGATTTGAATTTACTCATCCTATACCAAGTGAATTTTTAAACATTTTTATAGGTGAAAATTTCTTTAAAAAAGGTACAATTTCAGGCAACATGTATTATATAAATTCAGGCAAATATCCTGTTCTATCAGGTGATGTCGTAATGGATAAAGTTCTCATACCTTCTCAAAGAATTTATTTAAAACACGGTGAAATGCAAGCAAAATCAAATGTTATAAAATTATTGGCAAGCGGCGGATACAGAAGATCAAAATATGATATAGAAGGAACACTCGTTAATGAAGTAAAATTTCCGATTATTGCAAAAGATCTGAAATTAACAGTTGATGATATTGATGTTGAAAAATTTCTAAATTCTGCAAACAACCAGAATTCCGAAGCTATAAAAACCGAACAATTTGACCTTAAACCTTCCGGAACAGCAAAAGATGAGGATGACGATCATCCGACATTTGATATCGGTAATTTTGTTGTTGAAAATTGTCTGCTAAAAATATTAAAAGGGCATTATAAAGAGCTTGCATTTAAAGATGTAGAAGCTAATATGACGCTTGACAAAAACAGTATACTTAACCTCAAATCAAACAGATTTGAGATTGCTAACGGCCATTCATCTGCAAAAATTGATTGTAACTTAAAAAAACATAACTATCATATGCTGCTTGGAGTCAAAGAAATTGATTCTGACATTATTGCTTCAACACTTTTACAACTTCCGAAAGAAATTTCAGGAAAAGCAAGCGGTTTTATAGATTTAAATACCGATAAAGCCCTAAAATTAAACGGTTCTATGAAATTTGATATCAATAACGGAACTATTCAAAAAGTCGGAATGGTTGAATATATTTTGAAATTTGCAGCATTATTCAGAAATCCTTTAACTATGATTAGCCCATCTATATTCTCAGATTTGGTTAACGTTCCTGACGGCAAATTTGACAATATAAACGGTAAACTCGAATTAAATAATAACGTTATAGAAAGAATGATGATAAAATCAACAGCTTCCCAACTAAGCTCATTTATTATCGGAAGATACGACCTTGAAACTAGCGATGCATCACTTAGAATTTATACTAAATTCAGCAACAAGAATAAAGGTTTATTCGGTATTTTAAGAAACATTTCTCTTAACAGTTTGGCTAACAGAATTCCTTTGAGTGTAAAGAACGATACGAACTACTATTCCGCAGAATTAGAAATGATTCCGCCAATTGACGCTGACGAGAAAGATTGTCAGGTCTTTTTAACAAAAGTAGATGGTGATATCGAACATAACAACTTTATATCTACACACAAAAAAATCAAATAAAGCTTAATTCATAATCATAAATCCGTAATTTAAATATGTTGCAAAACATACCCACAAAAAATACGGTATTAATAAAAGACCTGCTAATTTTGAAATTCTGAAAAAAGACAACAGCGTATAAACCAAAAATGCGAGCATCAAAATTATTATAACCATACTCAAGTCTATATTTTTCCAATAAAAAAAGACAGGACTCCATAAAAGGTTTAAAACTAATTGAGAAAAAAATAACAATATACCCTGAGTTTTATCTTCAGAAGTTTCAGTACGCAAAAATATTATAAATGATGCAAACATCATTAAATATAAAATTATCCATACAGGCGCAAATATTGTCGATGGAGGTGTGAATACCGGTTTATTTAGTGTTTCATACCAATTTAAATTCATAAAGTCATTATATATAATTTCTCATTGTTTTTAATCCGCCAATCTGGTAATATATAGAAAAAAGGAGAGAATATGA
>CACYCU010000027.1 GCA_902772945.1 uncultured bacterium
TCTCAAGCTCTTGATAATCCTACAAGACCTTTCACAGCTATCGTTGGCGGTGCAAAAGTTTCTTCTAAAATCGGTGTTTTGGAAAACTTGTTAGATAAAGTTGACAATATGATTATCGGCGGCGGTATGGCTTATACATTTGTAAAAGCTAACGGCGGAAAAATAGGTAATTCAATTTGTGAAGATGATCAAATTGAAACAGCAAAAGCAATTGAAGCAAAAGCTGCATCAAAAGGCGTAAAACTTGTTATGGCTACAGACGTTTTGGTTGCGGATGATTTTTCAGGCAACGGAACTAACAAGTTTGTAAAAATCAACGAAATACCTGACGGATTTGAAGGTGTTGATGCAGGTGAAGATTCAAGAAAAGCGTTTGCAGATGTTATTAAATCTTCTAAAACAATTTTGATGAACGGTCCTGTAGGTGCTTTTGAAAATCCAAAATTTGCAGAAGGTACAAAAGCTGTTTTGGCTGCGGTTGTTGAAGCTACAAAAAATGGTGCAACTTCAGTTATTGGCGGTGGTGATTCTGTTTCGGCTGCTAAAAAATTCTTTAAAGCTGAAGATTTTACTCACGTATCAACAGGCGGCGGTGCTTCATTAGAATTTATTGAAGGAAAAGTTTTGCCGGGTGTTGCAGCACTTGATGAAAAATAAGATATTAAAAAAGCTCCTCATCTGAGGAGCTTTTTTTATTGTTTTTTATCTTATTTTTTTGTTGACATATTAATAAACGGAATAGAATTGCCCATCATATATTCAGGTAATTTTCCGTCCCATTTTTGTACAGCTTCGTATTCAACAAGAGCTTTGTTTTGTGTTAATGCATTTGCTCTTATTGACATTGATTTTGCTTCAGCTTCAGCAGAGATTAGTTTTTGTTTAGCTTCTTCTTGAATTTGTACGGTTTTATTTTTTGCTCTTAGGGCTTCTTGTTCTGCTGTTACTTTGTTTTCAATTGCTTTTTCAAAAACTCCTGAATATGCGATAGCTGTCATTTGAAAGTCTGTGACGTTAATATATTTAGGTGTTAAGTGACTTTGCAATTTTATCAATATTTCTTGAGTAGCTTTTTCTCTGTTTGCAACAAGATCTTGAGCGTTCCATTTTCCGATAACGTCTTTTATTGTACCTTCTACTACAGGAGTTACAACGGTGTCAAGATAATTCATTCCGACTTCTCTGTACATTCTGTGTGCATTTTCAGGCTGCAAGTTGTAATTAAGTACATATGTGATTTGTGCCTGTTGAATATCTTTTGTATAAACAGAAGTTTCAACGTAATTTTTTTGAGTTTTTACATTCATATTTTTTATATGAGAAATAAACGGTGTAACAAAATGTATACCTTCAGTATAACTTGTCGGTGAAACTTTACCAAGAGTTACTTTTACACCGCGTTCTCCGACACCTACTATTGCAAGAGGGTTAAAAAATGCGATTAAAACAACCAATAAGGAAATTATAATTGCGGGAACGATTATTTTGTTGCTTTCTTCCATAAATTTTCCTTTCTATTCTATACCTGCAAATGATAATATTACATATAGTAAAACAATGATTAATGCGCAGACAAGGTAGCTGTTTGCGATTAATTTTCCGTGAGTTTTGTACAAATTTTTATTAAAAATTAAACTCAATAAAAGTATTATAAGGTTTGTTATTACCAAAAATCCGAATAACAAGAACAAAATTCTTAACGGCATTATAATTCTCCTTTTTAGAAAATTATAGTTTGTTTATGATATCTGCAAATCGTTTAAATAAATGAATACAAATCATCTTCCATTAGAGTTTTTTGGAATTCTTCGCATTCATTTATCAGATCTGTTAAATTGCTGTATTTTTCGGAATGTAATACTTGTAAGATATCGTGGTTGTCGGTTAATTTTATAATATAATAATTTTCATTTTTTTCTTTTATTTCAATAATTCCGCAATCTTCAAAAATTTCGAACAGAAGATAAAAAACGGAATACGATTTACCTAAGAAGCTTGCACATCTTTTTAATTCGACTTTTCCTGCATTTTTGTTATCAGCATATTTGAGCATTCCGTATACGGTTTTCAAAAATTCTTCTTCATCAAAGTATTTTAAATCGTAGTTCATAAAATGAATTGAGGTCGGATTAGTTTTTTCAATAATATTTTCAAAAGTTTCTCTGTCTGCCGGATAGTCAAAGAACATTAGAGAATCACATTCTTTTAGATTTTCTCTTGATACAACTATTTCAGAAAGATTTTTAAACGGTTTGAGTCTATCAAGAATTGGTTTGCTTTCTGCAAAAATTGATATATTTAATTTTGAATTTTTAACATAATCCTCCACTTGAGGAAGTATATCGGTTTTTTTCCTATGATCATAAAGTTTTTGTTTAGGTACTTCTTCTTCCTTTAGATATTCGGAATGAATATCATCAATAATTAGTTGAACGCTTGTGTTGCCATTGTATTCATTTACTTGCGGATGGAATGCCAAGTCCAAAGTGTCTCCTTTTACAAGAGAGATGTCTCCGTCTTTCCATCTTATGCAGTTGAATTCAGAGGTTCCTGAAAGGCAAGTAAGGCGCAGATGGTTTTTGTTTTCGCCCATAAGTTTTTTTTCTTTGATTTTCAAATCTTTCATGACAAATATAGGGCTCGGGTTGTTTGCACCAAACGGTTCCAGCTGTGAAATGCTCTCAACAAAATCAACATCAATATCGTCAGGTGTAAGTTCCAGATCAATATTTAAAAAAGGTTTTAAATCTTTACCTTGAGACATTTCTTTTACTGTTTTGCAAAGTGCTGATTTTACTTCTTCAAATGTTACTTTTGAAAATGCAAGTCCGGCAGCCATTGAGTGTCCGCCAAAACCGTCAAACATTTCTGCGTTGACAGAAATTGTATCATATAGATTTATTCCTTCAATACTTCTTGCAGAGCATCTGTATTGTTTTGTTTCATCCGAATATGTCATTAAAAACGTAGGTTTATAATATTTTTCAACAAGCATTGAAGCAACTATGCCTATTATTCCTATATGCCAATCTTTGCTATAAAGAACTATTGCGGGATTTTTGTTACCTTCGCGTTTTACCATTTCATCAGCTTCTGCAAAAATGTTTTGGCATAATTCTTGTCTGATTTTGTTAAACTCATTTAATGATTGAATTGCCATTTCAATTTCTTGTTTGTTATCAGAGATAAGGACTTTTAGTGCGGCATCTACTGTATCCAAACGTCCTGATGCATTAATTCTAGGAGCAATCCCAAATCCTATATGTTCAGCTGTAATTTGACCTTTGTAGCCTGCGCTTTCCAATAATCTTGTAAGTCCGTAATGTTTGCCTGCGGATATTAATTCAAGTCCTTTTGTGACAAAATATCTGTTTTCACCAATAAGCGGAACGACATCCGCAACAGTTCCGACAGCAACATAGGGTAAAATTTCGGATATAAATTCGAGTTTGTTATATTTTTCCAATAGTGCTTGAGCAGTTTTGAATGCTACTCCGACACCCGCAAGAGATGTTAGACTTTCAATCTGTTTGGCTGTCAAGTTTTCATCCAAAGCATTTGGCGCTTTAGGATTTATTATTGCGTATGCCGATGGAAGTTGTTCCGGTGCTTCGTGGTGGTCAGTTATAATAACATCGATTTTAAAGCTGTTTAAAAAGTTTACGGCATCAACATCAGATATTCCGCAGTCGCAAGAGATAATGACTTTTGGTTTAATTTTTGTCATTATTTGGACAAGTGCTTTTGTATCAAATCCGTGACCTTCTTTTTCTCTGTCAGGGATAAAATAATTTACATCAGCGCCAAGGTATTTAAAAGTTCTGTATAAAAGAGAGGTTGAAGTAACACCGTCTGCATCAAAATCTCCGTGAATAACTATTTTTTCTGCGTTATCAATTGCTTTTGACAGTCTTTCAACGGTTTTTTCCATATCTGTAAAAGCTTTTGGATGAGTAAGTTTCATTTCAAGCGGATGTAAAAATTCATAGATTTCTTCTTCCGTTTTTATTCCTCTTGTGTATAAAAGTCTTTTGATTAAAGACTTTTCGTTCCCTTCGTAACTATTTAATCTCCACTCTTTCATAATTGAATTATATCATAAATTCTATATATTGTTCTATATCGAGTTGTAATAATCTTTCAAGAGTTTGCAATCGTCTTCAATATTAGGGCTTTCACACACAAGAGCACCTTTGACGCCAAATTCTTTCATTGCTTTTATTAAATCTTTATAGTTCATATCTGATTCTTCAAGATTTAAATGCTGCCTTTCACCTTTTGCGGTATATTCAATACCCGCAAGGTGTCCGTGAAAATTGTCTAAAGCGTACTGACCGATTTCTTTTCCCATTTTTTCTAAAATCTTTGAGAATTCATCATAAGTGTTAAACTCTCCGGCACTCCTTGCATGAAGATGAGAAAAATCAACACAAGGAAGAACTTGTTCAAATTCTTTAGACAAGTTAATTATTTCATCCAAATCACCCCATTGTGTGGCTTTTCCTGTAGTTTCCGGCCGAATCCAAACTTTTATATTTTCTTTTTCTAAAATATCTGTAATACGTTTTGTTTGAGATTTTACTTGATTATAGACAGTTTCTTTATCTTTACCCATATAAAACGCAGCGTGATAAGTTATGCTGAAAGCTCCGGCTTGAGATGCAACAGATGCAGTGTCAATTATTCTTTGAACACTGGCATCAATTTTATCTTCTTCCTGTGAATTGAGATTTATATAAAAAGGTCCGTGAGCTGTTATAACAAAGTTTTTTGATTTTTCTTTAACATATTCCCTGTGTTCATCTTTCATTCTGACGCCATGGACAAATTCAAGTTCCATACCGTCAAGTTCCATTTTCTCTAAAATACTAAAAGCCTCGGGATATGAGCCCTTGCCTGTTCTCAAAGGCATTCCTGCTGTGATAAAATTCAGTTTGTCAAATTTATTTGTCATAACTTTAGTATTATAGCATAAATTTTTTATGATAATATTTATCTATGACGAAATTTATGCAGGCAAAATTCTTAATAAGTGCTGAAAAACTTTCGCAATGTCCGAATTATACATTGCCGGAGTTTCCGCTTTTGGGACGTTCAAATGTCGGGAAATCATCATTTATTAACGGGCTTGCAAATAACAAAAAATTGGCAAAAACATCAAATACACCCGGAAAAACAAGATTAATAAATTTTTTTCAGTTTAAAAATGATTTTATGATAGCGGATTTGCCTGGTTACGGTTATGCAAAAATTTCAAAAGAAGCGCAAAACAAGTGGCAAAAATATTTGGAAGAATATTTGATAAATCGTGAGCAGATCAGATCTCTTGTTCAATTGGTTGACGGAAGACATGAAATTCAAAAAAATGATTATCAAATGAGAGAGTGGATTGAGGCGTATAATCTTCCTATATTTACTGTTGTTACAAAGATGGATTATGTGCCAAAGTCAAAAACCCTTAATGTTTTAAAATATGTTGAAAAAGAATTTGGCGGAACGGTCATGCCTTTCAGTGCTGTTGATAACAGATATAATGAAGCTGTTTTTGAACACTTTTTTAACTTATTATAATTTCAAAAAGCAAAAATTTAATGCATGACCTTTGTGAATTTTGATTTTAAAACGTTGTCAAATTTGTTTGTTAAAATTTTAATAATATTTCCATATATTAATTTTTTTTTACCCTTTTTAATAAATCTTATTGATGTTAATTTTTGATAAAAAATAATAATTTTTGTGAAATTGTACAAACAACACTTTTAGCCTTGTATTTGGTATGATAAATGGTATTATTTTTGTAAATCTTTGGATTTATTTTTTGAAAAAAAGTCTTCCATGTTTTTCTAATTTGTTGTAAAATAATAAAATAGATTAAGTTAAGTTTTGGGAGACTAACCTCTGTAGTCTTAATCTAATATGGGACAGAAATTTTGGGTAGTATTTTCTGTTTCTTTTTGTAAAAGGAGATAGTGGTATGAACAATGTAAACAGTGATGGGAAAATTGTAAGCATTAAAACAGAATCGAATAGTGATTCTCGTGTAACAAAACCGGCATCTATGGGTAATGTTAATCCAATGCAAAAAGTAGTAAGCATTTCACAAAAAGTCGGTTTAAGCAACATTAAGATAGTTAAAAAAGACGGTACACTTGAAGAATATAATGTCCAAAAAGTAGTTAGTGCCGTTCAAAAATCTGCTGCAAGAATGTTAGTAAAACTTTCTGATGAAGAAATTGAAAACATTTGCGCTAATGTAAACAACAGCGTACTTGCTGAACACCAATCCCAAATTGATATTTCCCAAATGCACTGTATTGTTGAAAATGCCCTTGAAGATGTAAACCCTAAAGTTGCAAAAAGTTACAGAAACTACAGAGATTATAAAATTGATTTCGTAAAAATGCTTGATAAAGTTTATCAGGAATCTCAAAGAATTATGTATATAGGCGACAAAGAAAATTCAAATGCTGATTCTGCGCTTGTATCAACAAAAAGATCTTTGATATTCAATCAATTGAATAAAGAATTGTACAAAAAATTCTTCTTGACGGTTGACGAACTTCAAGCAATCAGAGATGGTTATATTTACATTCATGATATGTCAGCAAGACGTGATACAATGAATTGCTGCTTGTTTGACGTAGCATCCGTTTTAAAAGGCGGATTTGAAATGGGTAATCTTTGGTATAATGAGCCGAAATCGTTAGATGTAGCTTTTGATGTAATCGGAGATATTGTTATGGCTGCAGCAAGCCAGCAATATGGCGGATTTACTGTTGCAGAAGTTGACAAAATTCTTGCACCATATGCTCAAAAAACATATGAAAGACAGTATGACAAATATATTGAGCTTGGACTAAGTGAAGAACAAGCTGCAAAAGCTGCTAAAGGTGATGTTAAAAAAGATTTTGAACAAGGTTTCCAAGGTTGGGAATACAAATTTAATACAGTTGCATCATCTCGTGGTGATTATCCGTTTATAACAGTAACAGCAGGCCTGGGAACTGAAGAATATGAAAAAATGGCAACAATTACAATGCTTGAAATTCGTATGCACGGTCAAGGTAAAAAAGGTAATAAAAAACCTGTATTGTTCCCTAAAATAGTTTTCTTGTACGATGAAAACATTCATGGTGAAGGAAAAGTTAATTATGATGTATTTGAAGCCGGTATTGAATGTTCTAAAAAAGCTATGTATCCCGACTGGTTGTCATTATCAGGCGAAGGATATGTTGCATCAATGTACAAAAAATATGGCAGAGTTGTTTCGCCAATGGGCTGCAGAGCATTTTTATCTCCTTGGTATGAAAGAGGCGGTATGAAACCTGCTGATGAAGATGACAAACCAATTTTTGTCGGACGTTTCAATATTGGTGCAATAAGCTTGCACTTGCCAATGATTTATGCAAAGGCAAAGAAAGAAAGCAAAGATTTTTATGAAGTACTTGATTATTATATGGAATTAATCAGAGGTTTGCACAAACGTACATATGATTATTTGGGTGAAATGAAAGCTTCTGTAAATCCGCTTGCTTATTGTGAAGGCGGTTTCTTGGGCGGCCATTTGGGATTTCATGACAAAATTAAACCTTTGTTGAAACATGCTACAGCATCATTTGGTATTACAGCATTAAATGAATTGCAGGAAATTCATAACGGAAAATCTCTTGTTGAAGACGGACAGTTTGCTATAGAAGTTATGGAATATATTAATAAGAAAGTAGCTCAGTTTAAAGAAGAAGACGGAAACTTGTATGCTTTATATGGAACACCTGCTGAAAATCTTTGCGGATTGCAGGTTCAACAATTCCGTAAAAAATATGGTGTTGTAGATAAAGTTTCTGACAAACCATACGTATCAAACAGTTTTCACTGCCATGTTTCAGAAAAAATTACACCAATTGAAAAACAAGATTGTGAAAAACGTTTCTGGGATTTAATGAACGGCGGAAAAATTCAATATGTAAAATATCCGTTGGATTATAATACAGATGCTGTTAAAACACTTGTTTTGAGAGCAATGGATATGGGATTTTACGAAGGCGTAAATCTTTCACTTTCATATTGTGATGATTGCGGTCATGAAGAATTGAACATGGATGTTTGCCCAAAATGCGGCAGCAGAAACTTAACTAAGATTGACAGAATGAACGGATATCTTTCATACTCAAGAGTTAAGGGTGATTCAAGACTTGCTGATCACAAGATGGAAGAGATTAAAGACAGAGTCAGTATGTAACTGACAGTTGAATAGTTTAAAGGTTGAATGGTTGAAAAGTTTTTAAAATAGCCTTTCAACCGTTCGACTTTTAAATATTTAATATATAGAGGAGTATTATGAATTATCACAATATAACCAAAGAGGATATGTTAAACGGAGAAGGGTTGCGTGTAGTTTTGTGGGTTGCCGGGTGCAATCACCATTGCAAAAATTGCCAAAATCCTGAAACTTGGGATGAAAATGGCGGAATTCCTTTTGATAAAGAAGCTGAGGATGAACTTTTTGAAGCCTTGAATAAACCATATATATCAGGCATAACATTTAGTGGCGGTGATCCTTTATTTCCGAATAACAGAAGTGAAGTATTCAGACTTATTAAAAAACATAAGGAATTGTTTCCAAATAAAAATATTTGGCTTTATACAGGATATACTTGGGAGCAAATCAGGAATTTAGAAGGCATAGAAGATATTGATGTCATTGCCGAAGGTGAATTTATAGAAGAGTTGAAAGATAACAATATTCATTGGGTTGGCAGTTCAAACCAAAGAGTGATAAACGTAAAAGAGTCCTTGAAAGGCGAAGTTGTCCTTACTGATTAATAATTTATTTCAGGTAATTTTTTGCCTTGTTTTTTCCATTGGAAAAATTCTGCAGTTGCTGTGAATATTGCATCACTTGAGGAATTTAGAGAAGTTTCAAGGCTATCTTGAATTACTCCGATTATAAATCCAACACCAACAACTTGTATTGCTATGTCATTAGAAATTCCAAATAGTGAACAAGCCATTGGAATTAAAAGTAATGAACCTCCCGCAACTCCAGATGCTCCACAGGCTGCAAATGTTGCAAGTATACTTAAGATTAGTGCTGTTATGATATTTACCGGAATTCCCAATGTATGCACAGCTGCTAACGTCATAACGGATATTGTCACAGCGGCACCGTTCATATTAATTGTTGCACCCAATGGAATTGATACTGAATAAAGGTCTTTATCAAGTCCCAATTTTTCGCATAGTGTCATATTCATAGGAATGTTTGCGGCTGAGCTTCTTGTAAAAAAGGCTGTGATACCGCTCTCTTTAAAACATTTAAAAATCAACGGATATGGATTTATTCTCAATGCTGTATATACAATCAAAGGGTTCATGACAAAATAAACAAATATCATGCATCCTGCCAAAAGTAAAATCATTTTGCCATATAATGTAAAAATTTCTATTCCGTTTGATGAAACAGCACTGAACACAAGCCCCATAATTCCAAACGGAGCAAGATTGATTATTATACGTACAACTTGCGAAACACATTGTGCAAATTCTGAAAGCATATTTTTGGTAATGTCAGAAGCTGTAGTTTTGAGAGCAATTCCCGAAATTATTGCCCAAAAAAGTATTCCTAAATAATTTCCCTCCGTTAAAGAAGATAAAGGGTTAACAACGATTTTTATAAGTAAATTGTGTATAACTTCTCCCATTCCTGCGGGAATAGCTTGTTGCGCAGTTTGTTCTGCATTAAGTATTAAATCTTGGGGAAAAATGAAACTTGCCAAAACTGCTGATGCTGCAGCCAAAAATGTTGAAAGTAAATAAAAAAATATGACTGTTTTAAATCGTCCGTCCGGTTTTTGTGTGGATTGCGTAAGTGAACTTATTACCAATATAAAAACCAAAATTGGTGCAATAGCCTTTAGCGCTCCAACAAACAAATCGCCGAGAATACCAATGCATTTGAAATTCGGAACAAAAAAAGCAAAAAGAACCCCTAACACAATACCGATAGAAATTCTTACTACTAAAT
The DNA here is from genome assembly GCA_902772945.1 of uncultured bacterium. Classification (GTDB taxonomy): domain Bacteria; phylum Cyanobacteriota; class Vampirovibrionia; order Gastranaerophilales; family Gastranaerophilaceae; genus Stercorousia. The sequence goes on from CACYCU010000027.1 coordinate 10,025, forward strand.
TTGTGTTATTATAATTTTTTATAAAGCATCTTAAGTCCATAAAATTAATTATAAATAATTTTATTTTTCAAGGCAAATTTATAATTATTTTAAAGGCATTAAATTCCTTATATCAAAATGTTCAAAGAAATTTGAAGGAGCTTGGAATATAATTTTTGAACCGTCAGGTTTTACTTGCATTATTTCTGCATTTTCTCCCGGAGCTAAAACAAATGCATCAAAATGTCCGTCTTGGGTTCTATGGAATTGTATAGCACCTACAGGAACATCATTTTGGTCATATACGACTCTTTGAATATCTCTGCCGTAAAAAACATTTTCTTTTGCACCGGTTTGTAGGTTTACATATCTTCTTAAATATCCATCTAACCACATTCCGGATCTGCTTTTAACATTTTCATCATTTTTAGTCACGCGGGTAAAACCTTCACGTGCGCTTACCATTTTACGTAATGTATCATAACTTGCTTCTAATTTTCTTCCGGCAAGTTTTTGTGCATCTTGAGCTAAATCTATACCTACTGTACGCATAATATCTATTCCTTTCTTAATGCTTATAAAAAACATATAAAAGTTAAAATTTAACCAATTTAATAGCATTATTAACAAAAATTTACAAACTTAAAGAAGAAGGGTTCATGCTGCAACATAACAGTCGGTTTAAGAAGAAATAACAGAGTATTTGACAATTTTTTGTGCAGAAATTTGCACCCTACATAGTTTGACAAAAAGAATTATTAAAAAAACAATAAAATATTAGTAATATACCGTTAAATATTTCATCATCAATAATTACTTTATAACTACCATATCTATTTATTAATATATAATTTATTATTGTCAAAACGGACAAAAACACTTTGCCTTGAGGTTCTCATTCCAAATAATTTTAGTCCGATTATTTTATATAATCTGGCTAAAATCCGGAGAAGAAGGGATTCGAACCCTTGGCGGAGTTTCCCCCGCAACGACTTTCGAGATCGTCACCTTAAACCGCTCGGACACTTCTCCAAACCAATTATAACACAAAATTTTTCTAAAATAGTTGAGCGGTTAACTATATTAAATTTTATTAATTTTATTTAAAAACTTATTGAAAAAATAATAGTTGAGTGGTAAACTATTTGTATAGGAGATTTTTTTATGACTATTGTTTTATTAATTATTGCTTTTATATGGATTGTGCTTTTGCAATGCAAAGTCAGCGATTTGGAAACATCTGTTAAAACCATGAAAATGAATTTTGTTGAAAATAAAAATACTGATTATCAACAAAAAATTACTGCCGAAGAAATTTCTAATGAAGAAAAAGCGGTTGATGAATGCGAACAAATTTCTGATGTTGCTCCGGTGGAAGAATTTTCAAATGATTTTGAATACTTTACTAAAAAAGAAGAATTTGATTGGTCAAAAATTTTCTTGGGCAATATATTCAATAAAATTGGAGCTTTTGCAATAATTTTATCTATAATTATATTTATAAAACTTGTCAGTCCGTATATTATATTTACACCGCTAATGAAAATCTGTGCAGGATTTTTAGCAGGTTTAGCAATGATTTTTGCTGCAATGTTTATGCACAAAAATGATAAGTTGAAAAATTATTCGGAAGTTCTTTTAGGAACAGGTTTTGCAGACCTTTTTATAACAGCATTTTGCGGATATTCAATTTTTAATTTATATAATGCCATAACAGCAATAGTTTTGGGCGGAATTATTTTAATCTCCACATTCTTTATTGCAGATAAAATGAAAACGCTTTCTATGCTTGTAATAGGTCTTATTGGCGGTTATCTTACACCAATCGTTGCGGGTTCGCAGTATATTTTACCTTATTTGATTTTCTTAAATTTGGTATCATTGGTATTTACTTTTAAAAATCCAAAATATAAATCTATAAATATAGTTAATTTGTCTTTAACTATGATATATATGTTTGTTTTGAATTTTAATCATACTATAAATATCGTATATCCTATTATATTTTGGGCAATTTATATTATATATGACTTGTTTAGGGGCAAAAATGAGTTGTCTGATAAAATATTAACTTGGACTAACTATTCAATTTTAGCTGTTATGACAATGATAATTTTTGCAGACGCAAATAATGCTTTATATTTAACCTTTGGATTAACGGCATTAGTTTATTTGTTTTTAACAATGTTTTCAAGAAGCAGTAATAACGAAAATTACAAAACGTATGATTATTATATATTATTGAATATATGGTTTATAATATTGTTTTTACCAAAAGACATATATAGTGTAATAAGCTGGGCGATTGTAGGTTTGATAACTTCTGTAGTTGTTTCAAGATACAAAATGGAGCATTTGTCAGCACTAGTTTACGGTTATTATTTCAGTTCTTTTACTGGCGTACTGCTTGCAAAAACTAATGGTGTATATTACATTACAAAAGCTTATGAACCTATTTTAAA
>CACYCU010000028.1 GCA_902772945.1 uncultured bacterium
AACGTCCTAAAGGTCTTAAGTCTTCAATCGGGAATCTGATTGCCATACCGCAAGAAGTACCAATGATTATTTCATCTCTTGCAGTAGCAAGTTTTACCCAATTCAATTCATCGCCTTCTTCAAGACCGATTGCAATAATACCGTTTCTTCTGATATTTGAGAAGTTGTCAAGTTCAATTCTCTTGATATAGCCTTTCTTAGTTAACATAATCAGGTTCAATTCGTGAGAGAATTGGCTTACCGGTACAACAGCTGTAATTCTTTCATCCTGCTCTATAGGAAGAACGTTTACAATAGGTAATCCTTTTGCTTGTCGTCCGCCTTCAGGGAAGTCGTATACATTCAAGCTGTATACAGTACCTTTTGATGAGAAGAACAATACTTTATCATGCATCATTGCTGTAAAGAAATGTTGAATGTCGTCATCTTCTTTAGTTTTGATACCTGATTTTCCGCGAGTTGCACGGTTTTGTCTTTCAAATGTATCCAAAGAAATACGTTTCAAATATCCTTGATGAGTAATAAATACAGCCATTGGTGTATTTGGTGTCAAATCTTCAATAGTTACTTCACCTTGTTCCGGCAAAATTTGAGTTTTTCTGTCATCGCCATATTTTTCTTTATCTTCAAGTAATTCTTTTTTAATGATATCAAGGATTTTTTGACGGCTTGCAAGAATTTCTTCGTATTCTGCAATCTTTTTAATTAATTCATCATATTCAGCCTTAACTTTGTCTTGTTCCAATCCTGTCAATCTTCTCAATTGCATTTCTAATATTGCATTTGATTGATCTGCATCAAGTCCAAATCTACTCATCAAAGCAACTCTGGCATCATCAGTCGTTTTAGATTTTTTGATAATTTCAATAACTTCATCAATTGAACCCAGAGCGATAATCAAACCTGCCAAAATATGAGCTCTGATTTTTGCTTTTTTGAGGAAGAATATTGTTCTTCTTGTAACAATTTCAACTCTGTGTTCAACAAATTCTGACAAAACTTCATACAAGTTCATCAATCTTGGTTGTTTACCGCAAAGAGCAAGCATATTTACACCAAAAGTTGTTGAAAGTTGTGTATATTTAAACAAATTATTTTTAACAACATCAGGTTTTGCATCTCTCTTGAGTTCTATAACAATTCTCATACCTTCACGGTCGGATTCATCTCTGATATCTGATATTCCGTTAATTCTTTGATCTTTCACGAGTTCTGCAATTTTTTCAATTAGCACAGATTTGTTAACTTGATAAGGAATTTCTGTTACAACGATTGCAGTACGAGCTTGACGACCGCCGCCGCCTGCAATTTCTTCAAAATTAGCAACAGCCTGCATTTTTATAGAACCACGGCCTGTTTCATAAGCTTGTTTAATATCGTTTAAGCCGATAATTGTTGCAGCTGTAGGGAAATCAGGCCCTTTGATATGTTCCATAAGTTCTGCAACGGTAATTTGCGGGTTATCTATTAAAGCTATTGTTCCATCTACGACTTCTGACAAATTGTGAGGCGGAACGTTTGTTGCCATACCAACTGCGATACCTGCACAGCCATTTAATAGTAACATCGGAAGTCTTACAGGAAGAACAGATGGTTCTTGTAAAGAGCCGTCAAAGTTTGGTTCAAATTCAACTGTTTCGCAATCAATATCAGCGAGCATTGATTGAGTAATTTTATGCATACGAGCTTCTGTATAACGCATTGCAGCCGCTCCGTCACCGTCAACAGAACCAAAGTTTCCGTGTCCGTCAACAACTAAATATCTTGTATTGAAATCTTGAGCCAAGCGAACTAATGCTTCATACACAGAATTGTCGCCGTGCGGGTGATATTTACCAAGAACTTCACCAACAATACGTGCACATTTTTTAAACGGTTTATCAGGGGTCATTCCAAGTTCATTCATTGCAAATAGTATACGTCTGTGAACAGGTTTTAATCCGTCACGAACATCCGGCAATGCACGTCCTACGATTACACTCATTGCATAATCTATATATGAACGTTTCATTTCTTCTCTAATATTTACAGGAATAATTTTTCCGTCAGCAAACATATTTTGTTGGGTCATTCCATATCCTCCAAGTCCTAACCTCTTTATTGTATCACAAACAAGCAAAAACAAGTAATATTAAGCTAATCTTTACATTTTATCTAAAATTACAAAAACTTGTTTTTTAAGAAGTTATTTTGGAAAATCCAAACAACAAACCATAATGCAAAATCGGATAAATTATAGAAATAGCAAACATAGTCCAAACAAATATGTTTTTGTATAACGTATATTTGTCAGATTTAATTGCTTTATTGGTTTCGATTACTTTATTAGATTCAATAAATATTGGCTTTAAAAGCCAAACAATAAGCGTAATAAGTTGAATTAGCAGGACTATTGGAATTATTAGCGAACCCAATATTATCCATACAAAAAGAATGGCGGCAAACGGCCCGCCGCATGCAGGGCCTGCCGGAATACAAAAAAGATAAAATATTGCCAAAAATATTAAAGCTAATGCATAAAAGACGCCGACAAGATAACTGATTAAGAAAAAAGCCGAATTTTTAAAATTATTATCCATCCAACACCTCTATATAAATAGTTTACCATTCAACTATTTTTTATTCAATAATTTTTGCTGAAAAATTAACATTCTTTTACATTAGTTAACCATTCAAGTAATTATGCCAAAATTGTATAATATGCTTATTTTATATTAAGCATCCAGTTTGCAAGAAGGTTTTGTATTTCGGTTATTTTGCCGGAAGGAACAGCAGATAGTAGTTGTTCTGTTTGTTCTGTATAAACTTTCCATACATCATCAAGCAGACTTGAGCCTTTATTTGATATTTTTATAAGTTTTGCTCTTTTGTCATCTTTTTTTATGTTTCGTGTTATAAGTCCGTCTTGTTCCATTTTATTCAATAGTTTAGTGATATTTGATGCAGTAACAAGAAGTCTTTTGCTTATTTCGTTTTGTTGAATACCTTTATGCCCGCCAACGTGTTTTATTATCATCAAAATATTGAATTTAGCTGTATTTAAACCGTATGGTGATAATTTTTCATCAAGTTTTAAATTAATTTTTCCCCATAAGAGTCCTATTGTGTATATTAATTTAGAATTATCACCTGTATTAAAATAAATATCATTCATATTTATTCTCCAAGTTCTATTACATCTTTAGTGTTTGCTGCGAGATTTTTGCCAATGGCTTTTTCAAGCAGCGCTTTAGCGGAATTATATTGATACAATGCACTATAATAATTTAGTTGTGCTTGTTGATAATTTATTTGTGCATCTTTAAGCTCTGTAGGACTTGCTTCTCCGACTCTGTATCTTCCGTATGAAAGTTCATAATTTTCTTTTGATTGTTTAACATTTAACATAGCGACAGGAAGTTGATTTTTCTTTTCTTCCAATGTTAAATAGGCATTTTGAATTTCTAAATATATTGTATTTTGGGTATTTTTTGCATTTGCAAGCTCTTTATCATACAAATATTTAGCTTCTTTTACTTCATTGCGGATCAGCATTCCGTTAATAGTCGGGAAATTTAAATATCCCCCAAGGTTGTAACCGTGATTTGATGTCCAATGACTGCCGCCTATCTGCAATTGTCCTTCAATAGACAAAGTTGGGTAGAAAGATTTTTTAACAAGTTTTACGGTTTGTTTTGCGCTTTCAACTTTCAGTTCTGCAAGTTTTAATTCCGGTCTTGCGTCTCTTGCTATTTCGATAGATTTTTGGAACGTAATATCAACGGGTTGATATTTTAGGCGTTCAACAACATTGTATTTATCAATAAAAGGAACTCCCATTATATTGTTTAATCTTGCAACAGCAAGATTGACGGCATGATCTGCCTGTATCAATTGTAATTTTGCATTACTTAAGTTTACTTCGGCAATAGTAACGTCAACTTTGGGATTCATACCTATTTCATAAAAAGCTTTTGCTTGATTATAAAACAATTCAAATTTATTTACAGTATCTTCTGCAACTTTTTTATTTTCAAAAGCATACAAAAGATTATAATAAGCGTCTTTTGTTTGGTAAATTATGTCATTTATGGTTGCACCAAGTGTTGTTTTATATGCTTCATAATCCAATCGTTTTATTGTTGCTTGGTTTTGTGTTACGCCAAAATCATATAACATTTGTTGTAATGTAACTTGGCCAAGCAAATAATAATTAAATGTAAGATTTTCACCTAATGCATCCGACAACTGTAATTGACGCATTCTGGTATATCCTGTTTGCCAATTAAGTTGAGGGAAATAATTTGACCAAACCTGTTTTATTCGGCTGTCGGAAGCTAAAATATCATGAAATGCCGCATTGATTTGAGGATTGTTTCCTAAAGCCAATTCAATACATCTGTCTAGTGTCATATCAATATTTTTTTCAACAGAACCTTCTATTATAATTGCTTTGTCAGAAGTGTGCGGCAAAACTTCATTTGACTCCGGATATTCAACATTGTTGACAACATTACCAATTTCATCGGCTGCTATGCCTGATAATATTGTCAAATTTAATATTAAAGATAAAATTATTAGTTTTTTAGTCATGTTTTTTCCATTCTTTTGCTTTTTTAGCGGTATAAGCTTTGAGATCTTCAACCAATACATAGAATGAAGGAACAAAGAATGTTCCTATAAATGCGACTGCAATCATACCTCCAAATACAGTCATACCCACTGAATTCCTGCTGGCAGCACCGGCACCTTTTGCAAATACTAAAGGTAAAAGTCCTAATATAAATGCAATGTTGGTCATCATTACAGCTCTAAATCTCAATCTTGCAGCTTCCAATGCCGCATCTTTCACAGGCATGCCTCCTTCATGGGCATCTTTTGCAAACTCTATTATCAAAATAGCCTGCTTAGTTGATAAACCAATCAACATAACAAGTCCGATTTGAGAATACAAATCAAGTGAATAACCTGCTACATATTGGAATAATAATGCTCCAACTAATGCAATAGGTGATATCAAAAGTACTGCAAGCGGAAGCATCCAGCTTTCATATAAACCTACTAAGAATAGGTATATAAATACAAGTGACATTGCCAAAATAGGACCAATTTGTCCGCTAGACTGTTTTTCTTGTAAAGAGCTGCCTGACCAGTTGTATCCCATGTCTTTTGGCAGAACTTCATCGGAAATTCTTTCCATTTCAGCCATTGCCTGACCGGAACTTACGCCCGGACGGGCTTGACCGTTGATTGTAATTGCAGGATACAAGTTAAATCTTGTCAAACTGTAAGGTCCTACCATATTGTTTGTTTTTACAACTGCTGATAGTGGAACCATCACACCGTTTCGGTTTTTAACATATATTTTATCCAAATCTTCTACGGTTTCTCTGAATGGTGCTGCAGCCTGTAAAAACACACGATATACACGACCATATTTGTTAAAGTCATTTACGTATGCTCTTCCGAAATATCCTGCCATAGCACTATATATTTCATTAATATCGACATTTTGTGCAAGAGCTTTTGCTTCATCAACATTAATCATTAATTGAGGCAAATTTGCTGTATAAGATGTATAAACCATTTGGAAATATGGACTTTTGTTGGCTGCTGCAATTAATTTGATAGCTTCGTCGTACAATTCTTGAGGTGTTCTGTCACCTTTGTCTAATAATTGATATTCAAAACCGCCAAACATCCCTAATCCGGAAATTGCAGGTGGTGAGAATACAGCGACAGTAGCCGACGGGTAATTTTGAAATTCTGTTTTAATTTTTTGTAGTATTGTATCAAATGATACATTTTTATTTTTACGTTTTGACCATTCATCCAATCTTGCAATTACAAATGCTGTATTTTCACCTGAAAATCCAACAAGATTGATAGTTGTTCTAACGCCGTCTATTTTCAAAACTCTGTCTTCGATTTCGTTTGCAACCATATTTGAACGAGATGCTGTTGAACCGTCAGGAAGTTGAATTTGAATAAAGACAGCCCCCCTGTCTTCTTGAGGTAAAAATCCTGTCGGAAGCATTGCAAAAGTTATGAATATCAGTAATACCAAACCTGCATATATACTTAATACAAGTTTTGGTGCAGATATAAATTTCTTTACACTTTCAACATATTTATCTCTTATTCTGTTAAACCAATCGTCAAATTTCTGAATAAACTCAAAATCAGCTTTTTCCTGTCCGCTTTTCAAAATCATTGCGCATAGTGCAGGAGAAAGGGTTAAGGCAACAACAGTTGACAAGCCTATAGCAGATGCAATACACAGTGCAAACTGTCTGAACATTTGACCTGTGATGCCTGTCATAAATGATACAGGCACAAATACTGCCATCAATACCAATGATGTCGCAAGTACTGCACCAAAAACTTCCTTCATCGTGATTTCAGCAGATTCTTTAGGGTTTTTCCCGTCTTGAATATGTCTTTGAGTGTTTTCTAAAACAACGATTGCATCGTCAACAACCAAACCTACAGCCAATACTAAGGCGAATAATATCAAAAGGTTTATTGAAAATCCCAAAAGATTCATAAATACAAATACGCCGATTAGTGAAACCGGTATTGCCGCAAATGGTATAAGTGCCGCCCTTCTGCTGCCGAGGAAAAGATATGTGACAAGTCCTACAAGTAATACGGCCAAACCTATAGCACCTATTACCTCGTTAATTGATTCTCTAACGAAGTCCGTTTGGTCGTTTTCAATATTGTATTCTATACCTTGCGGGAATGTTTTGCTCAATTCCTTCATTTTGGCTCTAAGTCTGTTAGAAAGATCAATAGCATTAGCTTCAGGCAATTGTGTAACTGAAATTACTGCAGAATCTTTTCCGCCTATTCTTGAGAAAAAAGCGTAACTTTCAGCACCTAATTCTGTTTTTGCTATATCTTTAATTTTTATTTGAGAACCGTCAGGTTTTGATCTGATAATTATTTCTTCGAATTGTTTAGCTTCTTTTAAACGTCCTTTTGTTCTCATTGTAAGTTTTAGCATTTGAGGAATATCCATCGGTTCATCCCCCAAATCACCTGTCGGAACTTGAGTGTTTTGGGCTTGTATTGCAGCATTGACTTCTGCAACCGAGACGCCTAAATTTGCCATTTTATCAGCATCAAGCCAAATTCTCATAGCATAATCCGAAGAACCAAATACCTGAACTTTACTTACACCTTTTACACGTGCAAGTTCATCTTTAATATAGATTGACGCATAGTTTGCGACATACAAAGAGTCATAAGTATGTGTCGGGGAATTAATTGCAATCATCATAATTCCGGGACCGCCTGTGGATTTTTGTACCGTCATACCATATCTTCTGACCTCTTCAGGCAGACGAGGGGTTACAAGTTGTAGTCTGTTTTGAACGTTTACCACTGCCATATCGGGGTTTGTGACTAGTTCAAAATATATAGTTAATTGATATGAACCGTTTTGAGAAGTTGATGACATGTATATCATGTTTTCAAC
>CACYCU010000029.1 GCA_902772945.1 uncultured bacterium
CATCAGACAAGAATTTTACTTCATTTGCAAATGGTAAAAGCGCTACAGGAATTTTTGATTTATCTGTAACCCGTACAGTAACTTTGATTTTTTTAGTCATTGCCGTTTTAAGTGCAGCAGCTAAATTGTTTAAGAATGGAGTGTTTTTGCAAGTGTCGGGTATATCTATATTGATCGTTGCTTTTGCAGTTAATATATCCTGAAGGAACTTTTTGTTACCGGTTGCAACATCAAAAACTTTGGTGGTTGAATTAGGGATTAATTGTAGGGGCTTACAAATGTCATTCCCGTCCAAACCTGTAAATTGGAAATCTTTTATAAATTTTGAAAACAGTAATGAATCTTTAAGGCTTGTGTTTAACATATAGTTGACGTTTGTAACGCCAACAAATTTTCCTTTTGCACGAGTTAAAGCTACGTTAAACAAACGGTTTGCATAATTGTTGGTGGTGTCGTTAAGTAACCTGCCGGGAAATTTTGAAAAATAACACTCTACTGCATCATAAAAGATCATATCTTTTTCAGAACCTTGAAATTCATGAACGGTAGCGCACTTTATAGGATGCAGTTCGCTGTTTGCCTTTGCTGCATCTGCGGCCATTGCGTGATATAAACGGGATTGGTCGCGATAAGGTGTTATAATCCCAACGTCATTTTTGGCAGCTCCTTCCAAAGCTAAATTGAAAGTAATAAGCGCGCTAAGGATATTGGCCTTTGAATCACCAACAGTTTTGATGCAAGTTGACATTGCATAAGAAAGGTTTACCATAGCAAGCGCCTTACCGTTTATCGGATTTTGATTCATAATTGAAGAACAGTTGCGGGCTGTCTGCGAATCTGTTTTCAACAAATTTTGATACATATTTTTGCTGGTAAAATTTGCTATGTCTGGATGCATACGGTATTGCGTATCTAACAGGCAAAGCCATTTATGATTATAATGTGCGTGAACCGCATCCGTTATACCGCAATAATCAAAAATGTCCTGACTAAGCAATTTCGAATCGCCCTGCACTACCGGCGGCAATTGGCAAAAATCGCCAATGCAGACGAAGTGTTTTGTGGCAAGGCTGGCGGCAAAAATTATCTGGGGTATATAAGCCATGCTTGCTTCGTCAAAAATCACCATATCAAAATTATCTTTAAAGATGGCAGAATCAACCATAGCTTTTGCTACTGTTGTGGCAACAAACTGCGCATGTTTTGTTAACGTTACTTCTTGATTCGCAATTAAACCTTTTAATGATTTTATTTTTTTACTTACAGTAATAAAACGGTCGCTGGTGCGGCTTAACTTTTTCTTTTCGTTTACTAATTTATTTATTTCATTTTTCAATTCGGGATTGTTACGGATGGCAAGCTGGTAAGATGTTAAATTCGGGTGATTGATCACTTCTTCTTGCAGGGCGTCGCCATATCTAATTATTTTACCTGCTGGCAATGAAGGTTTTTGATTGTAAAGTTTCCAAATAGCGTTATCTACCGCAATACGTGTATGAGAAAGCATCAGCACACGCTGATTCTGCTCAATTTGGTTTAATGCTATTTGAGCCAGTGTTGTTGTTTTTCCGGTTCCTGGCGGCCCCCAGATGAATGTAATTGGTTGCGTATCGGCCATGTGAATTGCAGTAGTCTGCCCAATAGAAAAGGTTTTATTGTTTCGTTCAACTTGTGCCTGGCCATCGCAAATCAAAGACTGAACGATTGGCGAAGAGCTTGTTTCAATATGTGTAAAGCGTTCATTTAAAGATTTATAAATAAGCCATGTTTCAGTGGAAAACTCTAAAGAATTAACTAAAGAACCTAAATTTGATTCGCTTCTTAAAATGACAATATTGTCAACACAATCAATAATGGAACCTTTTGTGTAACTGTCCGTATCTTTCCATATCCTGATTTCAGTACCACCAGGAATATTGAGGTCTTCGTCTGTTTCAAATACATAAACAGAAGAATTGGTAAAACTCTGAACACGCTGTCCTTCATAAATTTGGTAACGCTTGCTGCCGTTTTTGCGGATGTACTGATATTGATCGTTTAAAGCATGATTAAAAACATTAAAGAAAGAGGTAACTTTTACATTTTTATTGAGCAGATCCATTTGAACAACTCCTTTGCCAAATTGAATTCTCATAATTATTATAGCACTGTTAATAACAGCGTTGAACAAAAATAAAAACGGCAATTTAATAAAAACCGGAGTACCCATTCAGGATACCCCGTAAAAATGTGTAGGAGCACGATGCCCCAGAAAGAGGTTTATGACTAAATATATTATAGTATGGTTGAAAGAAACCTGGTCGCTTGGGAAGCGACATGGTTTGGGGCTTATAAGCGGCAGAATAATGCCACGTTATTTTACAAAGAAAAAACGAAATGTGTACGACAAGTTACAGAACGTTGAGGCCAATATGGAAATCGCAAAGTGCAGCTTTTCTTTTTTGAATTAGGTCGGCATATAACTTTTAACAATATAATTTTTATCGTAAAAATGTTATAATATATTATTAGTATATTGTAGAGTTAAACTAACGTTATGGAACGTTAAAATTTGGCTTTGAGAACCTTGAGCCTCATTAAAAAATACGGTTGGACAAGCACTACGTTCTACAGAAAAGTTAAGGATTGGAAAAAGAATGAACCAGAACAGAAATAAATTGTTAAAAGAGATAAGTCCATACTCTGGTGTGATTACCCGGGAGCAGTTCCTGTTTTATGAAACACGTACAACAGCAAAACTATTCGAGGAAGGATTATCACAGGAAGAGGTAATTAATCGGATTGTTGCGGATAATCTTTTTCA
>CACYCU010000030.1 GCA_902772945.1 uncultured bacterium
CCTCAATTTTATTCCTGTCACTTTTGTTATACCTTTTTCTTTTTGAGTTACACCAAGGGTTCTATTAGCTGATTCTATCATAGGACGCCTGTGACTAACTACTATAAATTGCGTATCTTTTGATTGATTTTGCACCATTTGGGCGATACGTTCAACGTTCATTGTATCCAAACTTGCATCAACCTCATCAAATGCGTAGAATGGAGATGGCATATATCTTTGGATTGCAAATACAAATGCCAAAGCTGTAAGTGATTTTTCGCCGCCTGATAGACTACCCAACCTTTGATGTTTTTTATCTCTTATGCTCACTTTCATATCCAGACCGCCCGAGAGTGGATCTTCGGGAACTTCAAGAACAAGTTCACCTTCACCTTCTGACAATCTGTGGAAAACTTCTTTAAAGTTTTCGTTTATGTGGTTATAAGTTTTCATGAATGTTTCTTTTTTCAACTGTTCATAGCCCTGCATTCTGTTCAAAATTTCTTTTCGTTCTTTTGAAAGTGTTTCTATTTGCTCTTTCAATTCAGTTTGTCTTGCCAATACTTCATCATAAGTTGTTAATGCTCTCATATTGACATCACCAAGCTCTTGCATTCTCTTTTCCAAACGCTGAATTTTCGATGTAATTTCTTCAATTGAGATTTCAACAGGCTCAAGTTTGTTAACTTCAATTCCTGCATCTTCCAGTTCTTTTGTTGCAGATTCAAGTTGAGGCTCTAATTCTCTTCTTCGAGCTTTGAATGATTCTATTTGTTCAGCAATTCTTTCAATATCTGCAACTCTTATGTGTTTTTGTTTTTCCATTTCAATAAGTTCAGAATTGATGTCATCTCGTTCTTTTAACAGTTTTCCTAATTTTTCTTCAATTTGAACAATCTGTTCATGGAGTTTTTCCATTTTTGTGTTTAATTCACCGATTTCATTCTTATATCTTGTTTTGTCTTCTTCTAATTTTTTGTTATTATGCTCAATATTAACAATTTCTTCTTCTTTTGTTTCTATTAAATTCTCGTGGAAAGAAATTTGTCTGTTTAGTTCATTTTTGTCATTATCTGCAGACATAAGTTTTGTTTGTAACCTTTTAATTTCAGATTCAACACCTTCTGTTTTTTCTTTCAAATCTTTTAAGTCTTTGTCATTTATAAGTTTTTCAACTTCTTCGATTTGTTCCTGACAAAGTGCCATTTCATCATAAATTTTGACATTTTTTTCTTCAAGCTTATCGAGTTTTTTTGTTAAATCAGAAATCTTAGGTTCGGTTTGTGATATAAAATCAGCTTTCTCTTTCAAAATATTTTCACTATTTTCGTAATTGTGATTCATATTATCGAGTTCTACTTTTGATTTTGAAAATTCGCTCATAGAATCCGAATATTTTGTTCTTACATCTTCAAGTTTTTGTTCAAGAGATGATTTTTTATTTTCCAAAGAACCTAGTTTTTGCTCCATTTCTTTTAAGCGATCTTTATATTTATTAAGTTCTTCATCATCATTTTGGCTAAAACTTAACCCTGTTCGCAGTCTTGTTCCACCGGTCATTGAACCTGATTTTTCAAGCAATTCTCCTTGCAGAGTGACCATTCTGTATTTGCCAATAAGTTTTTTAGCGCATTCAATATCTTCTACAACAATGGTATCTCCGACAGCGTAGAAGAATGCATCAATATATTCATCATCAAAATCTACAAGATTTATGGCGTAGTCAATAACCCCTTTATCTTTTGGAAGTTGAAGTTTTGACGGAGCTTTTTTTATTTTATTAAGCGGAATAAATGTAGCTCTGCCCGCATTTGAGGATTTGAGCATTTCTATAGCAACAGATGCTACATGCTCATCATCCACAACAACATGCGCCATTCTTCCGCCAAATGCAACTTCCATCGCAACCGCATATTCTTTATCAACTGTTCCAAGCTGTGCTAAAGGAGCATGGACTCCTCGCAAATTTGTGCCCATAATTGTATCAATTGCACGGCCAAAATTCGCATCTTCAGCAGCCTGCTTTTTGGCTTCCATTGCCGAAATCTTGCGATATGCCATTTGAATATTATAATTTAAATCATTGATTTCATTTTTTGTGGTATCTAAATCATGTAAAGAATTTTGTTGAATAATTTTAAAATCATTCATTTCTTTTTGAAGCTGCTCAACCAAAGTCTTTTTTAAATCTTGATTTGAGGCAAAATTCTCCTTCATCTCTGTTAATTCTTTTAACTTTGTTTTTGCATCATCTAAATCTTTTTGCAAATTCTTTAATTCATTTTCAAGAGGAAGTTTTGTTTGAATTAATTTTGTTTCTTCATCTTTTAAGTCTTCTAATTGTTTTCTGAGATTATTTCTTTTTTCGATATGTTGATCAGCGGTAGCATTAAGTCCTGTCATGTCTTCCAAGATTTTTTTTAGTTCCGCTTCTCTTTCTTTTGTATTTTCTTTTATTGTTTTAATTTCGTCATCTTTTAATTTTATTTTCAAATTAAAATCTTCTATTTTCTTTTTAAAGCCTTCAATACCGTTTTTGGCATTTTCAATTGAACGTAAACCGTCATGTATTTGTTTATCAGCATAATTTGAGGCGTTATTCTTTCTGTCAATTTCGCCTTTAATGGTTTCTTCTTGTTTTTTTAATTCAATTTGTTGAGCTTCACCTTTTTCCTTTACAAGTTCAGAAACTTCTTGATATTTCTGTTTTATAAGGTTTAATCTTTCATCTAAATCTTTGTTTTTTACTTCTTCTTCTTTTTTCTTTTTAGTAAATTCTAAGATGTTTTCGTGAGCTTGCTCAAGATTTCTTTTTATGTCAAAAAATCTTACTTTGTTTATTTGACTTTCAAGTCCTTGTTTTTCATCTCTAAGTTTTTGGTATTTGAGAGCAACTTCTCTCTCCTCTTTTAATTGCTCAAGCCTGTTATCAACTTCGTTTAATATTACATTTGAACGTTCAACTCGTTGTTCTACAGTATTTAATTCATCCGTTGCCTGTTCTATTCTTCTGTCAAAATCTGCGATACCAGCTATTTCATCAATGATTTTACGTCTGTTTTTAGGTGAACAATTAGTAATTCCCATAACGTCGCCTTGCATCATGACATTGTAGCTGTTTGGAGTAACGTTGTATTTTTCCAATATAGCATGCACATTCGTAAGCGTTGTAACACTGTCATTGACATAATATGTACTTGCGTATCCTTGATTTGTTTTTCTGATTTTTCTGCCTATAGTTAAATCTTCACCATTTTCAACTTCGCCAAATGTAACTTTTACAAAAGCTTCGTTTCGCTTTGTATATGTGGAAATAAAGTGCGACAAATTTTCAGCTCTAAGTTCACTGGCATTGGCAAGTCCAAGGGCAAAAAGAACACTGTCTATAATATTGCTTTTGCCTGAACCGTTTGGACCGGAAACAGTGGTAAACCCTTTGAGCAGGGGTATTTCTGATTTGTTTGCAAATGATTTAAAATTGTCTATTTCTAACTGTTTTATGTACATACTATTTTAATTAGACACTATGTTTAAATTTATGTCAAAAGTTTAAATAAATCTTTACGATTGCTATTTAATAAAAATAATGATATCATTATTACATTATGTTGGATTTTAAAATAGAAAATGATAAAGACAGAGCTTATTTAGAACAAGACTTTTCATCAGTAAATGAACTTTTAAAAAGGATTAGAAGCTCGCTTATAACGGGTAAAAAATTAACATTATCGGATTTAAATTTTTCAAATATTGTAGATTTTATTTCGGGTGAGACTCTTGTTTATATAACCCTATTTCAGGCAGGCAGAAAATTTATCCGTTATGGCAGTAAGAGATCTACATTTGAAGTTACTGTTAATCGTGATATAGAAATGCTTCGCCAAAATAAAGCATTTGGTGAATTTAATCTCAATGATATTGAACATTGCAGAATAATGATTGAATATACATATAACAGAAAAAAAATATTGAGAAAGGATTTGAATTCAGTAAGATTTGATGATGCTCGTTTTGAAATAGGTGTAGATGGTTTGGAACTCAGAAAAGATGGTATTTCTTACTATTATATGCCAACTGATGCTGTTACGTTGTCTCATATGGGATTAAGGTCCGCACTTCAAACTTTGGTAAAAAGAACGCCTATTGGAAAAATGACTAACAGCATTTCAGAACGTTTAGAAATTTTGAAAAATTCTCCTGAATACGAATATTATTTGTTTAGAAGTCATGCATTCGTTTCTTTTAAAGATAATGTGTTACCTTTGTATAGGGGAAATATCAGATATAAAGAATTCAATTATGAAACACTTTTTGAACAAGCTGTAAAATCAATAACATGGTGTGTAGATAATATGCATTCGGATGGAAGATTTTTGTATTATTATGATTGCACAGAAGATAACTATAAAGATCATGAACATCCAAATCGCCCTATTGATGATTTATACTACAATGATTTGCGTCATTGCGGAGGGATTATTGCATGTCTGAGGGCTTATCAGTTGACCGGTGATAAAAAATTTGTTGGTGCGGCAAAAAAAGCAGTCGATTGGAGTATTTCAATTTCTAAACCTCAAGATACAAAATGGGGAACCGGTTATTATGCATATTATAATAACAAAGCAAAACTTGGCGGAACAGGTGTGCTTCTTGTTGCTATGATGCAGTATAGAAATATTACAGGTGACAAATCTTATGATGAATATATAAAAGGTTATGCACGTCATATTATAAGTCGTGTATATTCAAACGGTGAAATTTTGGGCTATTATATTCATCCTGCTTTCCAAAATGGTCAGCCTTTGGAAATCATGAATGATGCGGAGAGAAAAGCAACATTTTCGTTCTATTACCCTGGTGAAGCAATGTTGGGGTTAGCTCTTTTTGCCAACAATTTTGAAGGTGATGAAGATTTAGTAAAAGAAGTCAGAAGAATTGGTGAAGTAGCTTTGGATTGGTTAGTTGAAGAACGGCCAAAAGTTTATGCCGATTTGTTTACAGCCTTGCCGTCAGATGCATGGTTAATGCAGGCTATTGAAGAATGGGCAAAGGATGAACATTTTAGGAAAGAAACCTATTTCAATTTTGTATTTGGTGATGCGGATACAATGATTCAAAAGACATATAACAGAGACGATTCTCCGTATATTGATTTTGATGGGGGATATTATTATGATTATGGTGATCACTATTTCCCAGATGGAGCAAGGTCAGAAGGGCTAGTTGCAGCCTATTATTTGGCACGCTATTTAGGTAAAAAAGATTTGGAAGAAAAATTGTTAAAAGCCTGTAAGCATGTTGCATTGAGCCAATTCTATTTATTTAATTGTGAAGAAAATATTTATGCTCATAAAAATCCTTCTAAATCTTTAAATACTATTAGATTTAAGGCTACTCGTCAATGGGTCAGAGTGGACTCAATTCAGCACGTATCTTGCTTCTTTTCAAGATTATTTATGGCTGAAAATCCTATTCCAAAGAAATAGAAACCTGTTTAATTTAAAGTTTTCAAATATGTGTGAAAATTTATCTTGAAAGGTAGGTAAATTATGCATATTTTGAAAGTTGTTTCTTATGTTTTAGTAATAATTGGAGCTATTAATTGGGGATTGATCGGCTTTTTCGGATTTGATTTAGTAGCATCTATATTTGGAGAGATGTCTTTAATTTCAAGAATAGTTTATTCTCTTGTCGGTATAAGTGCAGTATTATTGCTTTTATTTAGCAGAGAAATATTTTATCACAACGAATATTAGCAAAAAAAAACGACTCAATGAGTCGTCAGGGAAAAAGGGAAAGGAAACAAAATAATCTTTGTTGAACACTCACTGAGTCCAAACATTA
>CACYCU010000031.1 GCA_902772945.1 uncultured bacterium
AGCCTTTTCGGCTCTTTTAGAAATGGTGGGCATTAGAAGACTTTTCTTGGATTTGCTCCACGCTCACAGAGTTTCGCATTTGTGGCTTCGCCACAGCAAGCTCAATCTGTTCGCTATCCGGACTCGTTACACTCCGTCCGTCCGCAAATCCGCCGAACTTCAAATAAAAGTTCTCGTCATCAAAACTGACCATAAAAAAAAGAGGTGCTGTGACCTCTTTTTTTATGGTGGGCGTTAGAAGACTCGAACTTCTGACATCCTCCTTGTAAGGGAGGCGCTCTACCAACTGAGCTAAACGCCCTCAGCAAGATTCATATTATCTGAAACATTTTTTATTGTCAAGAATAATTTTTGAACTTTTTTTTGATATTTTCGTTATAATATTATAGGAGGGTTTAAAGATGAAAAAATTTGCATTAATTTTATCAGTGATAATGCTCGGCTCGCAAGCATTTGCAGGTACTCTGGGTAATTATACAAGAATAGGTTCAAATGTTGTATATTCTAATACGCCAATGAGATACTCTATTCAGCAAAGAGCGAGAAAGGTAACAAATGTTTCAACTAAAACTCTTTCAAATTCTGAAGCCCAAGCTTTAGGTGCTTTGCTTGCAGGTGCAGGCTTGGCTACAGGGAGAATCAGCCTCTTAAACACTCCGGCGATTACAACTCCAAGATCTGCAATGAGAACTTTTTTAGATCCTTATATAATTAATATTAACAATGTAAATTATGTTTTAGTTAAAGATTCTAAAGAGGATAATTGGTCTGTTGAAAATATTTTGGGTTATGGTGACAGTAAAGACGATTTGTTTGCTTCATTAAAAAATCTTGAAAGTGACGGAGATATTTCAAAAATATCACTAAAAGAACTTAAAAAAGCAAATATAAGGTTTGTACGTCTTAATCAGGATGAATCACTTGCCCTGACTGATAGAACATTAGACTATGATATAAATAAAGTTCAGTATATAGATATGAACAATTTAAGAACAGCTCTGGGTAATAAAAATCAGGACGGAACGTTTGGATATTTCTACGTAATTGTCAAAGACGGATCCCAAAAAAGAGCATATCCGGGACGTGTTACTTTTGAAGATAAAGAAGAATTAAACAAATACATTAAATAATTATCTGATGTTATATGCCTTTTTTAGCTCATTTATGGCATTATTAGCTTCTTTAAATATAATTTCAAATTCAGCTTTTTTGTCTTCGCTGGCTCTGTCAGGGTGATATTTAAGTGCGATTTTTCTTTGAAAAGTTTTTATAGCCTGCTCGTCTATATTGGAATTTCCTTCAAATGAGGATTTTAAATCTCTAAGAGTTTCATCTTTTTCGCACAAGCCTGCAAGGTATGCTTTTGCGTTTTGAACGTTATCTGAATATACAACATTGTGCCAACTGTTATGTGTTCTTCGATTGCTTGAATCTTGATAATGCGATGTGTTCATTTTTTGTTGTTTAAATTCGCGTAGCTTGTTTTTAATATTATTAGCTCTAATGTCATCATTAAAGAAGCGACATCTGTCTTCAATTTTTGATATAAGATCTTCAAATTTTAATTTTAAATTTGTTTGTTCCATAGCTATATATATATCGGGTTCGTATCTGTTAAAAGCTTCGTCGTAATCTCTCATTATGTCATTAGCAAATCGATCAATGTCGTCAAGGTCTGAGTTTGACATGTTTTTATAAAAATTTTGAGTCTTAAGGTCAATAACAAATTTTCTTATCTCATTTATCTCACTATTTATATTAAAACTGTTTGTATGTATTTTTGCGGTTGTAGATAGGCTTTTAATATGTTTAGCAAACTCAATTTTCTCATCCAAAGATATAATGTTATGTTCTTTGTCATTGTTATAGATAAATTTCATAATTCTATGTCCGATATCGAATTTGCCCATAGTATCATATATATTGTCCGGATTTATGGATTTATGAGCTTTATTATTTTTGATATTATCAAGCAATATTTTTGCTAATTTAATTTCATCTCGCGAAGGGGATATTATATGATGCGTTGCTATTTTGTTTATAATTGCTAATTTTGTCTCATCTGTAAAATCTTCTTTTGAAAGTATATTTTTGATTTCATTAATAGAATCCGAATTTATATTGTCAAATTTCTCGAGGTATTTTTCTGTATATTTAAATCTAAGGCCTTCTATCTTTTTGTTGTTAGTCCATAATTCAGTTTGATGATATTTAAATTCTGATTCTTTTATATTATCAAGCATGTCTATTATTCTTTTTGCTTGATGTTTTGAAAAATTTGCTTGTTTGTTGTCTATAAAATGAACAGAATGCGCATCGCCTAATGTTTGTAAAATGTTTAGTTTGGTGATATCTGCTCTGTCTGATATTTTGTAAAGAATTTTGTCAATAATATTTTCAGACATAACATCATTTTTTATCATTTCTTCGATAAGTTCATTAGCTTTACTTAATATTTTACCGGCTTTTATTTCTTTTGTCGGTTTTATAGATAATGTTGCATCAAATATACTTTCCCAAGAGTTTTCATTAATATGAGTTTGATATGATGTTAAAATTTGTCCAACACCTTTATATTTTGCTTTATCACTGGCGTTAGCGAAGAAACTTTTTATAGTTTCTGATGCATCTTCTTTTTTGTTACGGTGTTCTCTTAGCTTGTCAGTAAAATTTGAGACTTGTCGATTCGCTTCTTTGCTTTGTTTTAGTTCTTCTGAGTTAACTTTTAAAATTCTATGTCGGATAGCCAGTCCTGCAGCTACAAGCCCAATAGTTCCCAGTGCTATTAGTGCAGTTTTGTTGCGCTCAAAAAATGATTCTTTATTATCCGGCTCGGAAACTTTGTTTTCTGCCCTAACTTTTTTATCTGCTTGAAAATTTATATTTTTAGTATTGTTGATTTCTGAAATCTTGATTGACATACTACTACCTATATTTATTATAAGTATAATAAATCAAAAGTTTTGCCTATTTATAAATATTTGTAACAATGAATCTATTCTTTTTTCGCAGATTCTTCTTCCAATTTTTTTTCATAATCAAGTCTTTTTTGAACTTTAATTTCGTGAAGAGAACCGTGGTGCGCCTCTTCTCTTTCGTAACGCTTGTCTACCCACCATTTAGCAAGTTTGTAGCTGAGTTTTTTCTTATAGGCTTCATTTTCTCCTATAACTTCTTTTTCTTTTTTTACTTTTTGTTTTTTTGCCTTTTTGTTTGAAACATTTTCTTCAGCGTTATTTTTATTTTCTTCATTAATAGTAAAATCTTTTTCTACTATATTAGGAGCTTTAAATCTCATATCATCCAGTTTATCAATATCGAGTTTTGGAGCAGGAGGAATTTTTGAATAATCAATTTGAAAATCAGCCTCATTAACGGCGTATCGTTCAGGACTAACGTAATTGTCCCCATATAACAAGTCTGCGTATCCTGCTTGCGCAAAAATTAATATTGAAGCTATTAACAATATCTTTTTCATATTTTCCTTTCTTAGTAGTGTGAGCCTCTTGAGGTCAGTCTATATCCGTGAGTATCATAGCCGCCTGTGGCATACAACCCTTCTGCTGCATTGCTTATAACGGGTTCCCATTCTATAAAATATCTATCCTCATATGATTGGTAATATTTTTCATAGAACATGGCTTTTTCTTTTCCGTATTTTTTAAAATTATAAAACAAATAATTATAAAATTCAGGCGTATATGCTTTAGTTCTTGCAGGATGTGCAATAGACATTACTCCGTCGTCAAGTTCATTAATAAATGCTACGGTTTCTTCAAAGGAACAGAAAGGCTCTGTAATTTTTCCTACAGTTGGATGTGCTTGGAGGTAGATTTCTCTTGCTTTTCTAACTTTTTCATCCACGGATTCGGGAACTAAAGGCAGCGAACATTGTGTGTACATTTCAAGTGCAATTTTGTATGTTATATGATAAGGCTCTGTTCCTTTAAACAAATGCTTAAATTTAAAGATAGGTTCTTCATACGAAAAATCTGCATTTGGAAAATAGTGATTAAGTATGATTTTTGCAGAAGTATATTTCTTTAGCGGATGTGCAATTTCATCTTGTCCTTTCAATATCATGGGGTGGCATTTAGCTGCTTCTTCAAGAGAAAAATTATATTCAGGAAGTGCCTCATTTAATTTTTGTATAGTTTCTTTTGCCGTTTTTAATTTTAATTTGCTTTTATAATCAAGCAGTTCATTTAATTGCTTGTTATAAGGATCAAATCCGTATACTAACAGGTGTATAGGTAATGGCTTTGGCTGTTTCGGAAAATTGACAGCAACTGTGGATATTTCAACCCCTGTTGTTATATTGGTGTTAAATTCGTATTTTGTAAGCTCTTTTGCACCTTCTATTGTGTCATGGTCGGTTATTGCAAAAAGACCATCCGGAAATTTCTCGGCTTTTTGTATGAAATCGGGAATTGACATAATGCCGTCTGAATATTTTGTATGGATGTGTAAATTTGCGCAAAAATCTCCGGATTCAACGAATCTTAAGTCATGAGAATCCATAACTTCTGCAATACTTCGTTCTCCTGCTTTATATGATGATGCAGAAAGTTTTTTTACTCTTTCTACAAAATCTTTTTCATAAATAATTCCCATACTTTTATTCTACACCAAAAAGCTCTTGAAACAAAAATGTAATAATTTCGTCCAAACTATTGTGGAGGATAAATTAGTGTTTTGTGAAGAAGATTTATATGAGGATTTGAAGCCGGATAATACCGAAGAATTTATCGAGCTAAATGAGGATGAACCAAAGACATTTAATTCAATATCAAATGATGATGATATCTTGCAAATGTATTTGAAGGATATTGGAAAAGTTAAGTTGTTGAATACTTCAGAAGAGAAGGCACTTGGACAAAAAATTAGAGAAGGAGAGTCAAAAGAAGCTGAAATTGCAAAGCGAAAACTAATTCAAGCAAACTTGCGTCTTGTTGTGAGTATTGCAAAAAAATATATAGGACAGGGTGTTCTGTTTATGGATTTGGTTCAAGAAGGCTCTTTAGGCCTGATAAAGGCTGCCGAAAAATTTGATTATTCAAAGAATTTTAAGTTTTCAACATATGCAACCTGGTGGATAAAGCAGACAATTATGCGTGCAATATCTAATAACGCGAGGACTATAAGAATTCCTGTGCATATGACGGATAAAATCAGAAAGTATAAGAGGATGCATACAACACTTTCCTTTGAATTGGGCAGAGAACCATATGATTATGAAGTAGCAGATAAGTTGGGGATTTCTTTAAAACAACTAAATATTATCAAAAAATCAATAATAAAAGAACCAATAAGTCTGGAAACTCCTGTAACTGATGATTTGAATGTGGGTGACTATGTCGAAGATAAGTCTTACAATTCTCCGGAAGCTCATTTGAAAAATGATGCCATAAAAGGCAGTGTAAAAAATTTGTTATCTTCATTGCCTGAGCGAGAAAAACAAATTATAACTTACAGGTTTGGGATTAATGGTGAAGTGCCAAAGACTCTTGAACAATTGGGTCAAATTATGGGATATTCAAAAGAGCGAATAAGGCAGTTGGAAGATTCTGCTCTTACCAAAATAAGACAACAAAAGGAGTTTCAACATTTTAGGGATTTTATTAGTGACTGGTAACCAATGACCTCGCAAATTCAATAGACTGTTCGTTTATTTCGCCGCCTGCAAGTTCTGCAAGCGCTTTTATTTTGTTGTCTCCTGTTAATACGTATACTTCAACTTGAGTTTGATTTTCTTGTGATTTTCTTACGTAAAAATGTTTATCAGCCTTTGAGGCAATTATTGCCTGATGTGTAATTAAAATAATTTGGTGGTATTTTGAAAGTTCTACAATTTCATCTGCAACGCTTTGAGATGCTTTCCCTGATATTCCGGTGTCGATTTCATCAAAAATTACCGTATTTATATCATCGCTTTGTGCAAAAATAGATTTTATTGCAAGCATAACTCTTGAAATTTCTCCGCCGGATGCAACTTTGGCAAGCGGTTTCAAATCTTCCGACACATTTGTAGAGATTAAAAACTCCACATTGTCAAATCCGTCTTGAGATAGTTCTTTGGGTTGAACATCAATTTTAAATCTGGCTTTGGGGAGTTCTAAATTTTCGAGTTTATCTTGTATTAGTGATGATAGAACTTGAGCATAATTTTTTCTGGATTCGCTGATTTCTTCTGCTGATTTTTCAAGCGTAAGTCGTGTTTGTCGAATATTTTCTTCAAGTTCTTCTATATTTTGTGTCGAAAATTCTATATTGTTTAATTCGTTTGAAAGTTTTTCAAAAGTTTCCATAACAGCTTCAAGTGTTCCGCCGTATTTGTGCTTAAGCTTGTCAAGCAGGTATAATCTTTCTTGAATTTGGTTAAGTCTTTCTGTATCATTGTCTAGGCCTTGACTGTAATCTCTTAATTCACCTCCGATATCTCTTAAATTTTCAACTGCTTCGACAAGTCTTTGTTCAAGTTCTTCGAGATTTGAATCGTATGATGCAGCTTTTGAAATGTTTTGTTTAATCTTGCTCAAGCCGTCCATTATGGAACCATCATCCCCGTTTATTGCCCAGTATGATGTGCCTGTAAGCTCCTTAAGCTTTTCTGCATTTTCTAAAACTTCAAGTTCCTTTTTTAAATCTTCATCTTCTGTAGTTGATGTAATATTTGCCGAATCGATTTCATTAATTTGGAATTGTAAAAATTCAAGTTGATTTTCGGTTACATCAGATGCATTTTTTAATTGTTCCAGAGCTGATTGCATTGTTTGAAATTCTTTAAATTTTTCTTTATATAATTCAAGCTTTTGTCCGTATGAATCTTTTGCGTAGCTGTCCAGCAAGTTTATGTGATATTTAGGCTGCATAAATGCATAAGTTTGATGTTGTGAGTGTATGTCAAGAAAATAATTTTTAAGCTGTTTTATAAAATCTTGGCTGACAAGAGTGCCGTTGACTCTTGATCTTACACCGGATTGAGTGATTTCTTTGGTTAAAACAATTTCTGAACCTAGATTATCAATACCGTTTTCTTCAAAAATTTTTGATAAGTCGTGCTTTGTATTTTCAATGACGAGTTCAATCACTGCTTTTTCTTTTCCGGTTTTAATAACGTCCTTAGTTACACGAGGAGCAAATGCAATATCGATAGCGTTTATTAAGATGCTTTTTCCGGCACCTGTTTCGCCGGTTATGACATTTAAACCCTCATGAAAATTAGCGGTTAATTCGTCTATGAGTATATAATCTTTTATTCTTAACTGTTTAATCATATATATAGCATAGAACAATATTTAAATTGGGGCAATAGTATAAATATTTTATTACATATCTCCATTATTTTTATGATTCCATTTTTAATTATATTGTGTTATTCTGAATGAGTAAGGAGATTTATGAACAGCACAAACCAATTGTTAAAACCCATAACTTTAAAAGTCAATGAAAACGGTAATTTGGATCTTGGCGGCTGTGATGTAGTTGAGTTGGCTGAGAAATACGGTACTCCTTTATATGTGATTGATGAAAAAACTTTGAGAGCAATTTGTCAAGATTATAAAAAAGCTTTCAGTAAATATCCTCATGTAAAATTTTTATATGCTTCAAAAGCTTTATGTACAATGGCTATTTCAAAAATTGTTTATGATGAAGGTTTTGGCTTTGATACTGTTTCTTCGGGTGAAATATATACCGTATACAAATCAGGTGCTGATATGTCAAAAGTTTTATTCAACGGTAGTAATAAATCTTATGATGAATTGGCTCTTGCTGTTGAATTGTCGGTTGGCAGGATTTCTGTTGATAACTTCTTTGAGCTATCTTTATTAGATGAAATTGCGAAGTCTTATAACAAGACTATAGATATTTTGTTGAGAATTACCCCGGGAATTGAATGCCATACGCATGAATATATTCAGACCGGTCATTTGGATTCAAAATTCGGATTTGATTTAACTCAGGTTGATGAAGCTGTAGAATTAATTTTGGGTAGGTATAAAAATTTAAACTTGAGGGGGCTTCATGCTCATATTGGCTCTCAAATCTTTGAAACTTCTATCTATGGCGATGAAATAGAAATCTTAATTAAAGAAATTGCAAGAATTGATGATAAATTTGGAATAAAGTTAGATGAAATAAATATTGGCGGCGGAGTAGGTGTAAAATATATCGAATCTGATTGCCCGCCATCAGTTTATACAATTGCTGATATTATTATTGATCAATTGAATAAAAGTATTGAAAAATATAGTGTTGTCCCGCCTACAATATATTTGGAACCGGGTCGGAGCATAATATCAACTTCGGGGGTTACTTTGTATACAGTAGGCAGCTCAAAACAAGTTCCAAACGGTAAAAAATACGTTGCCTTAGATGGAGGTATGGCTGATAATCCAAGACCTGCCATGTATGAAGCTCAATATAGTGCTCAGATTGCAAACAAACCTCTTGATGATTCCGAAGAAGTTATTACTCTTGCAGGAAGGTTTTGTGAATCCGGTGATATTTTAATTAAGGATGTAAATCTTCCAAAATTGGAAGAAGGCGATATAATTTGTGTCTATAATACAGGTGCTTATAATTACTCTATGGCATCAAATTATAATAGAGTAGCAAAATCCGCAATGGTGCTTGTAAATAATTCACAATCTGATATTATAGTAAATAGAGAAACTTTGGATGATTTAATTTCACACGATAAAATTCCCGACAGGTTAAAATGATGAATGATATTTTTTCGTATATAATTAAATATTTTGGAAATCTGAAAATCGGTTTGAATTTAAGCGATTTGTTTCAGGTTGCATTTCTTGCCGGGTTGTTGCTTTTTGTATACAGAAAGTTTATTAAAAATTCGTCATCTGAAAAATTTGTAAAAGGCTTAATGATAATTGTTTGCGCTTGGATATTTAGCGAATTTCTTATAAAAATAAATTTAAATATTATCGGTATGTCTTTAAAGGCTGTTGTTACACTTGTTTCACTTAGTTTGATTGTTATATTTCAACCGGAGTTGAGAAGATTTTTGGGCTTTTTAGGCCAAGTTGATATAATTTCAAAAATATTTTCTTCCGGCAGTAATAGTGTAAACGATAGAAAAATTGATGTTATAAAGGAACTTATCGAAAGTGTTAAATATTTCTCAAAATCGCATACAGGTGCGCTGATAGTTTTTCAAAGTGATCTGAGCAATACATACTATGATGTCGGAACAAAATTAAATGCTGATTTATCGACAGAACTTTTGTTGACAATATTCCATCCAAATACACCGTTACATGACGGTGCGGTTGTTATAAACGGAGATAAAATAATTTCTGCAGGAGTTTTGTTGCCTTTAACTGAAGATCCAAAACTAAGCTGGAAATATGGAACTCGACACAGAGCTGCAATCGG